>NZ_JANSHP010000067.1:0-89290 GCF_047502605.1 Synechococcus sp. RC10A2 | reverse complement strand
GCTGGCGCACCCTGAGTGTTTCAATCCTCACCCGCCCCTGGGGGCGGGTGCAACCAGCTCACAGTCCTGAGCCAGCGCTGGCGCACCCTGAGTGTTTCAATCCTCACCCGCCCCTGGGGGCGGGTGCAACCTTGCGGGGCGATCCCTAGCAGCGCACGCCACAGGTTGTTTCAATCCTCACCCGCCCCTGGGGGCGGGTGCAACCCTTGCGACACTTGTGGAACGGAACACCGTTATCGTTTCAATCCTCACCCGCCCCTGGGGGCGGGTGCAACGGCACCAGCGCTGCCGCGAGTTCCCGCTGGAGGTTCAAGCGTTTCAATCCTCACCCGCCCCTGGGGGCGGGTGCAACGTCAACCTCGTGTACGCTTCGACCATTCATGCCCTGTTTCAATCCTCACCCGCCCCTGGGGGCGGGTGCAACGTCGTCGACATCGTGCGCGTCGTGCGGTACTCCTTGCGGTTTCAATCCTCACCCGCCCCTGGGGGCGGTTGCAACGCGGCGGCAGCGCTGCTACTGCCGTCGCCGAGAGTTTCAATCCTCACCCGCCCCTGGGGGCGGGTGCAACTCGCGAGATTCGCGTGCGGACGGACAATGATGGTACTGTTTCAATCCTCACCCGCCCCTGGGGGCGGGTGCAACGTACGAATTGTGCGCCCGACGCACGCTGCTCGGCGATGTTTCAATCCTCACCCGCCCCTGGGGGCGGGTGCAACATATGTGTCGGATAGCTTGTGTTGGTGGTCGTTCATTGTTTCAATCCTCACCCGCCCCTGGGGGCGGGTGCAACATCTGGAGTTCTACCGCGAGGGGGGCAAGACGCCGATTGTTTCAATCCTCACCCGCCCCTGGGGGCGGGTGCAACATAGCTGCTGCCACTGCACTGGCGAAAGGGTAGAAGTTTCAATCCTCACCCGCCCCTGGGGGCGGGTGCAACGAACGGGAACCTACTGCAAGTGGATCCGACGGATATGTTTCAATCCTCACCCGCCCCTGGGGGCGGGTGCAACCTACGAAGCCACTGTCGCTGTGCCGCGCACGGCAGTCGTTTCAATCCTCACCCGCCCCTGGGGGCGGGTGCAACGGTCTAATGCCCAGTTTTGCAGCCAACAGATGTATGACCAGTTTCAATCCTCACCCGCCCCTGGGGGCGGGTGCAACGCTCGCTCGAGAGATAGTCCAAAACACCGAGCTGCGGGTTTCAATCCTCACCCGCCCCTGGGGGCGGGTGCAACCCTACACGCTCGCGGACGCGCGGCGCGCCGGGCTTGTTTCAATCCTCACCCGCCCCTGGGGGCGGGTGCAACCAGTGCGTGCCTTCGAGGTGCGGAAACGCGCGAAGTTTCAATCCTCACCCGCCCCTGGGGGCGGGTGCAACGCTGGGATACAGGGCATATCCGTGCGTGGTTGGGTGGTTTCAATCCTCACCCGCCCCTGGGGGCGGGTGCAACAAGTATGCGCTCCGTTATCGGTGGCAATCGCGTCCGTGTTTCAATCCTCACCCGCCCCTGGGGGCGGGTGCAACTTCGGGTTGACTTCGAGCGTGTGCGACTCGGTGTAGCTTGTTTCAATCCTCACCCGCCCCTGGGGGCGGGTGCAACGTCGGGCTAGGCGAAACCGAACTCTCGGAGCGCAGTTTCAATCCTCACCCGCCCCTGGGGGCGGGTGCAACAGGAATTTCTCCGCGGTCTTCGCGATGGGGATTCGTGGTTTCAATCCTCACCCGCCCCTGGGGGCGGGTGCAACGGTATCTCTACGCACGATTTCAACGCCCTTCAGCCCGCAAAGTGCGGCAGGTGGGGCGTCTGCAGGCGCGAGTTGAACACGCACCCAAGCGCGTACCTCTACCGTAAGTGTACCCCACTTAGGGTACGCGCAAGTTGCTTAGCGAAGCTAAATAACCATCGGCGCGTCATAATCCACATAGTGGTCTACCCCGTAGACTTCGACCCACTTCTCGCGGTCGCCTGGCAGTCGGTAGAAGCGGAGGCTGTCTGTTTGCGGGTCGATGATTTTGAGCAGTCGCTGCTTGAGTTTTTCCAGCAGCGTTTCGGTGAGCCGACACTCGAAGACCGACTTTTGAACGCGCTGCCCATACGCCTCGCAGGCTTTAGCGACTCGGCGAAGGCGCTTTTGTCCCGCTGGATCGCTGGTGCTGACATCATAGGTAATCAGGATATTCATCCACATCGGTTGCCTCCTGATTCGTTCATACCCCAAACGGGGCGATTCCAGTTGTCAAGGTGTGTTGCCGCTCTGTGGGCGGTTATCGGATAAGGAACGGCGGGTACTCGTGAATATCGCCGCGCAGGTATCGCGCCAGCAGCCGCGCTTGGATATGGGGCACGATGCCCCACGGGATTCGCGTCTGCAGAACAGGGTGTTGCACCTGTTCCTGTTTGCGTTTTTGGTAGGCAACGAGCAGTTCGCGTCGTCCTTGCTCGTTGAGCAGAACCGCGCCGCCAGGACGCTCCTCGAAATGGTCGGTTGTGAGTTGTTGGAGGTTGACGAGGCTGAGCGCGAATCGGTCGGCGAGCGCGGGTCGGAGTTCCTCCATTAGGTCGAGCGCCAGCGCGGGGCGTCCAGGGCGCAGGGCGTGTAGGTAGCCGACCTGCGGGTCGAGCCCAACGCCTTCGAGCGCGCTAACATAATCGTTGGTCAGCAGGCTGTAGATGAACGAGAGCAGGGCGTTGAAGCGGTCGCGTGGGGGTCGGCGTGTGCGGGCGTGCATGCGGAACGCCTCGCGCTGGGCAGTGATGAGAGCGTCCATCGCCTCGAAGTAGACGCGCGCGGCGTAGCCCTCGATGCCGCGGATGGCGTCCAAGTCGTGTGCGGCGCGCAACTGCTGGAGGTAGCCCTTCAGCTGCGCGACGGCGTCGCCGAGATAGGCGTCGGCGCGCTCGCGCCCAGCACGCTGGAGAATCTGAATCTGGTTCTGGAGCTTGCCCTCGACAAAGGTTCGCGCCAGATGCTGCACGGTATCGGGGGTGTCCAGCGCAGCGTGCTGGGCACGGCGCAGCAAGACATTGCCCGATACGCGCCCTTCGACCCGTGCGCGGAAACGCCCAAACTCGTCGAGCCACACCAGCGTGCGTCCATCTTCGGCGCAGCGATGCATCAGCGGCGGGCTGACCATGATGTTGCCTAACATTACGATGCCGCTCAGATGGTGCAGCGGCACACGCTTGATCTCGGCGTCCTCGTGGACAATCACGACCGCCTCGTTGTCTAAGCGCAGGTACGCGCCCTCCAGCGTCACATAGAGCGTGTTGAGCAGTTGATAGGTCATTCGCCAGCCTCCTGTTCAGATTGCAAGCGGGCGATAACATCGGGCATGCAGAGTCGTATCAGGGAGCAGTCGGGGCATCGGGCGTCGTTGACAGGCGGGGGCGTGCGCCCCGATAGGAGCATTCGGCGCGTTTGGGCTATTATCTGCTCGGTGAGTTGGCGCAGGGAGGCGTCGAAGGTGACCTCACGCCTGCGCCGACTGGCATGGTAGTAGATTGCGCCGCGCGGCACAGCGACGCCAAGCATCTCTTCCAGACACATCGCCTGCGCGCAGAGCTGCACATCGTCGTGGTACTTGACCTTGCGCTTGCCCGATTTGTATTCAATCGGGTAGGGCGCGCCGTCGGGCAAGAAGCCGACCACATCAGCGCGCCCGATGAGCCCCAGACGCACGCTCCAGAGGGGCAGCGCATACTCTAAGCGCAGCCCCTCGTCCCACGCGCTGACGGCTTGGTCGACCCGCTCGTGCAGCGCGACGCCGCGCAGCGTGTAGACATTCTCCTCGTACACCTGCTCGATATGAATCAGCGCGCACTGGCGCGGACAGTAGGCGTAGTGTTCGAGGGCGGAGATGGGCACAATCTCCGCCTCGTCCCACACCTCGAGCAGATCAGTAGGATGGTCTGGCTCTATGCGCATTCGCCTACGGACACAAGGTATGCAGCGTCACGCCCTGCGGCGGCGTGTCCTCTTGCACCGAGTAGTCGCTGAACGCGCGCGGAGGCGTGTTCACACGCCGTACAGTAATCAGGTCGAACAGCTCGTGCGCGTGGGCGTTGCCGAGCGGGGAGTCGTGCGTGAACACATACAGCCCGCGCAGGGTCATCTCGCCGCGCGCCGCTGAGCGGTCATGCTCGAACATGTGCAGCATCGCTTCCCACAACAGGCGCAGGTCGTCGCGCGTGACGCCTGTGTCCTTTGCCAGCGTAGGCGAGAAGAAGCCGTGCGCCCGATAGAGCGCGTAAGGCACAATCGGCTTGCGCCCTATCTCGGTCTCCTTGCTCTCGCCCTCTTTGGTGATGGCGACGCGCGTGATCGACAGGTCTAACGGCGCGATGGGGTCTATCGAGCGAGCGAAGGTGAGCTGCACGGGACCACGCACCTGCCCTGCGTTGTAGTCGCCCGTGGAGAGCACTGCGCCGAAGAGTCGGATATCGTAGTAGCGGCGGCACAGTTCGGCGCGGATGTCGGGGTTCGCCTTCTTGGTCTCTTTCGCGGCGCCTTGCGCTTCGGCAGCCGCGCGAATCTTGGCGTTCAGCGCAACGCCGCTATCGCGCACGAAGATGCCGTAGCCGTTCGGATGGGCGTCCACCGCATCGTACTGAGCGGCATAGTGCAGGTCGACATGGTTGCGAATCTTGCGCTTGAGACACACATCGGTCACGATGCCCTGCATCGTCTCGGGGTCGACGCGCGGCAGGTTGCCCGCATCGGGGTCGCCGTTCGGGTTGCCGTCGCGCACATCGAACAGAATCACGAAGTCATGTCGGACCTCGATGTTGCAGTAAGGCGCATTTGCGTCAATCGTTCGCATCATTGTCTACCTCCTCTGGCATGAGTGTGGGTTGTTCATCCGCCGTCAAGTTGGCGGCAGTGTTGCGCGGCGTGAAGAATTCGCGCCGCTGGTGATAATAGCCGAGCGCGAAGAGTCCCTGCTCGGTCAGGCTAAGCGTGGTGGGGAAGTGGTCGGGCATGGCGTCTTGCAGGGCGCGTTCGAGGGCAATCGCAAGCCCTTCGCGCTGCCTGCGCAGTTTGCTCAGGTGGGGCTGGGTCATGCGCAGCAGCACGCCGAACACGCTGGCGGGTGTGGTGGACGCGCTGCCGTAGTAGCGGTCGGTCAGCGTGGCGTTGGGGTTGCCAATCGCCGCGCTCTGGATGCGTTCAATCACGGCAAGTAGCCGCCCGCACTTGTAGGCGGGGTGGCTCTGTATCTCTGAAGTGTGTGTCATCGCGATTCACCTCCTACAGTAGGTTGTGTGAGCGTAGCACGGCTTGGATAAGCCGCGCGCGGTTGTCCGTAACGCCCTGCTCGGCGCGGTTGCGTTGGATGGCGAGCTGCAAGATGGACATCGGCAGCGGCGTGCCTGTGATGGCGCACCGTATGAGCGTTTCAGGCACATGCGCGGGGATGTCGTCCGCCTTGAAGTAGAGCGCGCGCGCCAGCTGGAACACGCCGACAGGCGTATCGCTTGCGTGCAGTTGTTGCCAGCGGAACCACTGGGCGAGGTTGCGCTGCACTTCGGACAGGGTGGTCTCGAGGTAGCTGCGCACGACCACGCGCGCGCTGTTCGCCGAGAGCGCGACGGCGTAGAAGTCGTGCGCCTGGGGTTGCGATGGCGTCCCGCCTTGCACGACGCTTTGCAGGAGCTGTTTCACCTCGTTGGGGTCGGGGTCATTCAGCAGGCGCACCACGCTGAATTGGGTGGGCTGGCGCGTCCAGAAGCAATAGACCAGTTTGCCCACCCGCAGCGAGGTGTTCGGGTCGCGCATCAGCGCGTCCAACGCCTTGAGCGCACGCTCGGAACAATCTAAGCAGATGGGCGAGACGAAGCCTTCCGTCAGTTGGTACGACTCGAAGGCGTCTGCATTCGCCGAGATGAGCGACATCCCCGAACTCTGCCCACCAGGAATGCCCTTGATAGGGAAGTAGTGTCGGCGTACAGCAGGCTTGAGCCGTCCGCACACGAGGCACTCCATCGGCGCGCCGACAATCTCGTACTCCGACGCAGCATACTTCGCCCAGAACTGCTGCACAGCGGGCAGGTCAATCACCCACTGCCCGTTGACGCGGAAAGCGACAGTTTCGGCGGGGTCGTAGTCGTCGGGCACTGTGAGCTTCGCGAAGTGATGCTGGTAGAACTCGTGAACCGCGCGGGTTTCGCGCAGTTGGAGCTGCTGATGGCACTCGGCGACCAGTTGCTTGAAGGCGTCGTGCTGCTGCTGGACGCGCTGGTTATTTTTGCCCTTTGCGGCAAGCCCCAGCACATAGCCGCCGTTGTCGCAAAGCAGCAGGGGCATAATCGCGCTGGTGCGCAGGTTGCCGAGCGTCGGCACGGCATGCAGGTTGCCGCGCTGCTGCTTGCCCGATCCCTGACGCAGGTCGATCATTCTTCCGCGCGGTGTGCCGTTGGCGTCCAAGTCAATCACCCAGTCCACAGGCGCGTCCGCGTACAGCAGGGGCGGCAGGCTCACGCGCTGACTATACTGCACCAGTCGTTGCAAAAGCATGGTTGTTCCCTCCGTTGTAGATGTGTGGCGGGACACACAGCACGCCATGTTGCAAGTAGGCGTGGAAGAAGATGGGTTCCGCCGTGCCGTCGGGCTTGAAGCGGATTTCGCCGAGCATGCGCCCCAAGTCGTCGCTCCAGTCGATGGCGTGGTCGTATTCGCTGGGCGGGGCGAAGTGGGCGGCGAACTCGCGGCAGCCCAAGTACGGCTGGCGATAGCACTGCCCGCGCTCGACGCGCCGTTGGAACTGGTCGCGATAGGCGGCGATGTCCTTGTCGGCGTGCGGTTGTAGCACAATGTCGGCGACGATGATGTACGCCACATCGCGCAGGGCGAGTGTGTGGCGCTGGGCGCGCGACTCGTCGGCGAAAAACGGTTGCGCCCCGCGCACAGGCACGCGCCTGTCCACCTCGTTGCGCAGCAGGGAGATGTGGCGTAGTGGCTTCAGCACATGAATCTCGCGTATGCGCCACTGGAATTCAGGCTTCCAGAAGATGGCTTCCAGCACCCCGCGCGCCGCCGACGGCGTCATCACAGGGTACGATACGCGCTCGACCTTCATTTCAGGGCGCGTGAAACAGGCGTACTCGCCCCAGACCTTCACTCGCAAAGGTTCATCTCGCATAGTTTTCCTCCGCGTATACATTCGTATACCCCACAAGGTTCGGGTCTCCTGCAAGTTTTTGGGCGAATTGCGGGATTTTTGGTGGGTGAGTCCGTAAGGCGTGCTTGAGGGGTATACTCTCGGCGCGATGCTGACGGTTCTGGACGCGCGGGCGACACCCACCGAGCAGATTCATGCGCGATTGCAGCAAGGCGCGCCGCAGCCGACCCCCGAAATGGAAGCGCAGGTACGCGCTATCTGCGAGCGTGTGCGCACGGAAGGCGACCGCGCCCTGCTGGAATTCACCCGCCAGTGGGACTGCCCCACCCTCGAGACGCTGGAGGTGAGCGAACAGGAGTTCGACGCCGCCTACCAGCAGGTGCGCGCGGCGACGCTGACGGCGATTCGGCACGCCGTTGCGCGGGTGCGCCGCTTCCATAAGCCGATGCGCCCGCAGTCGTGGCACATGCTGGAGGCGCACGGGGGCTGGCTGGGGCAACTGGTGCGCCCGTTAGCGCGCGTCGGGATTTACGCTCCAGGCGGACGCGCCCGCTACCCCAGCACGGTGATTATGAACGCCGTGCCCGCCCGCGTCGCAGGCGTGGACGAAATCATCCTCTGCACCCCGCCGCAGCGGGACGGGAGCATCCCTGCCTCAGTGCTGGTTGCGGCGCGCGAATCGGGCGTGCAGCGCGTGTTCAAGGTCGGCGGCGCGCAAGCCGTCGCCGCGATGGCATACGGCACGCAGACCATCCCCGCCGTCGAGAAGATTGTCGGCCCAGGCAATCTCTATGTCGCGCTGGCGAAGCGGCTGCTGTGGGGCACAGTGGGCGTGGACATGTGGGCAGGACCAAGTGAGGTCGCCGTCATCGCCGACGCGAGCGCGAACCCCGCCTATATCACCGCCGACCTGCTGACCCAACTGGAACACGGCGCGGAGTCGGTCGGCTACCTGTTCACGCCGAGCGAGCAGGTACTGCATGGCACACTCGCCGCGCTGGAGGCGCAACTGCCCCAGCGCGCGCGACGGGCGATTCTGCGCGAGTCGCTTTCCCGTAGCCTCGCCGTGCTGACGCGCAGCCTGCCCGAAGCGTTCGAACTGGCGAACCTCGCCGCGCCCGAACACCTGACGCTGATGGTGCAGCAGCCGATGCATTGGCTCAGCCATGTGCGCAACGCAGGCTGCATCCTGCTGGGGAGCGACACGCCGCAGTCGGCAGGCGACTACCTCGCGGGACCCAGCCACACACTGCCCACAGGGCGTGCCGCGCGGTTCGAATCGCCCGTGTCGGTGGAGACCTTCCTCAAGCGCAGCAGCATAATCGCCCTTAGCCGCGACGCGCTGCGCCACCTCGCGCCCGACATCCTCGCCCTCGCCGACGAGGAGGGTTTCGAGGCGCACGCCGCCGCCGTCCACATCCGATTGCACGAGGAAAACGATGCGAACACCTAACCCTGGTTCTCGATTTGGTATGTACGAGCGCGAGACGAGCGAGACGCGCGTCTATGTGTCCGTCGACCTGGACGGCACAGGCAACGCGCAAATTAGCACGGGCGTCGGCTTTTTCGACCACATGCTGACCCAGATTGCCCGCCACGCGGTGATTGACCTGGTGGTGAGCGCGACAGGCGACCTGGAGGTCGACGAACACCACACGGTAGAGGATGTCGGCATCTGCTTCGGCAAGGCAGTGCAGCAGGCGCTGGGCGATATGCGCGGGGTCAACCGCTACGGCTGGGCGATTGTGCCGATGGACGAGTCGCTGGCATTATGTGCGATTGATTTTAGCGGGCGTCCGCTGTTGGAGTTCCATGCGCAGTTTCAGCGCGAGCGCGTCGGGCAGCTGCCGACCGAGTTGGTGGCGGAGTTTTTCCGCGCGTTTGTGAGCCACGCGCACGCGACGCTACACCTGCGCCTGCTGCAGGGCGGCAACGACCACCACGCGATTGAGGCGCTGTTCAAGGCGTTCGCCAAGTCGCTGGAGATGGCGACGCGCTTCCACCCCCGCCACGACGCCACACCCTCCACCAAAGGCTACATCGAGGGCACGGAGCCGCCGAGCGGACTATGATAGCGATTGTCAACTACGGGATGGGCAACCTGCGTAGCGTGCAGAAGGCGTTGGAGCATCTCGGCGCGACGGCGCACATCACCAGCGACCCCGCCGACCTGCAGGCGGCGGACGCCGTCGTGCTGCCTGGCGTGGGCGCGTTCGGCGCGGCGATGCAACGCCTCAACGAAGCGGGGCTGACTGATGCCCTGCGACGCGCCATCGAAACGGGCAAGCCGTTTCTGGGCATCTGCTTGGGGCTGCAACTGCTGTTCGAGAGCAGTTCGGAGTCGCCAGGTGTGGCGGGGCTGGGCATCTTGAAAGGGCGCGTGGTCGGCTTCGCCGAGACGCCCGACTTCCCGCTGCGCATTCCGCACATGGGCTGGAGCCGCCTGCGCTTCGTGCGGCACGACTGCCCCCTCTGGCGCGGCGTCCCCGACGGCGCGTATGTCTACTTCGTGCATTCGTATTACCCCGCGCCTGCAGACGAGCCACTCATCACCGCCTACTGCGACTACGGGGTGCGCTTCGCCTGCGCGGTCGGCGTAGGCAACCTCTACGCTGTGCAGTTCCACCCCGAAAAGAGCAGCGACACAGGCTTGCAAATCCTGCGCAATTTCCTCGCCCTCGTCGGAGCCGCCCCATGCCGCCCATAGACCTGAATCGCATCGAGCGACTGCTGATTCTGAAGGTCTCTTCGATGGGGGACTTGGTGCATGCTTCGCCTGTGGCGGCGGCGTTGAAGCGGGCGTTCCCGCACCTGCAGATTGGCTGGATCGCCGAAGACCGCCACGCGGGGGTGCTTGCCGACTCGCCGCGCATCGATCGGCTGCACATCATCCCGCATCGGGTGTTGCGGGAGCATCCGTTCGGGCATATGGCGTGGCAGACAGTGCTTCGGCTTGCCCGCGAGTTGCGTGCGGAGCGGTATCAGGTCGCGCTGGACTTGCAAGGGCTACTCAAAAGCGCGATATGGGGCGTTTTGGGCGGTATCCCCCTCCGCTACGGGGCGCACCGCATGCGCGAGTTGACCCCGCTGCTGCTGCGACGCATCCCCATCCCCGACCGTCCCGACCGCCATGTGGTGCAGCAGTATCTGGACGCGGCGCGGTGGCTGGGCGCGCCGTGCGAGTTCCCCGACCTCTACACCACGCCCGAAGACGCCGACGCGCCCGAACCACCTGTCGAGTTCCCGCTATCTGTGCCCGACGAGGCGCATCGGCAGGTCGCTTGCAAACTGGCGCAACTCGGCGCGGACAGCGCACGATTGATCAGCATGAACCCCTCCGCAGGCAGACCGTGGAAACGCTGGCGCATCGAAAACTTCGCCGAGTTGTCCGACCGAATCGAAGCGGAGTGGGGCATCCCTGTGGTGTTCGTTGGGGGACCAGGCGACAAGCCGTTGGAGGAGCAGTTAGCGCGCCTCAAGCGGCGTCCCCTGCGCAGCCTGATTGGGCGCACCAGCCTGAAAGAGGCGATGGCGGTTGTGCAGCGGTCGGCGGTGCATGTGTGCGGCGACACAGGCACGGCGCACATCGCGGCAGCGTTCCGCGTGCCTGTGGTCGCGCTGTACGGTCCCACCAGCCCCGACCGCACGGGTCCTTATGGGCAGCGCGCCCGCGCCCTCACCAAGCGCGCCTGCTGCACCGCCTGCCCGCCCAACCGCTGCATACGCAAAGAGTGCCTGCAGTGGATTACAGTAGACGAGGTACTAACGGCGGTGGAGGCGTTGGTAAAGAAGTAGTAACGCCGCGCCGTTAGACCTCCACGCATAGGCACTTATTACTCCCGACCAGTGTTAATCGCCACCTGTCCCGTTGCGCCATCGTAGAGGAGCTCGGCGTCGAGCAGTTCACGCAGGACGGTGGGGGGAACCAGTATGCGCCCGTGCACGATGCGCAGCCGCGCCTCAAGCGGGATGGGCTTGCCGTCCACCCGTACCTCGTTCTCGCGCACGCGCAGCACCGCTGTGCGCGCGCCCAGTTGCAAAGTGGCGGTCTTGCGCTGGTTGTCCCACTGCACTTGCGCGCCCAGATGCTCCAGCACATGGCGCACGGGGATGAGTGCGATGCCGTCCTCCACCCTCGGCGCGACATCGAAGGCAATCGGCGCCGCGTCTACCACGACCCCGAACTGCGACACGCCTGTGGGCAGGCGCACGCCGTATTCAAGGCGCACCAGCACGCTCGCTGTGCTGGGGGCGGCGTTGGCTGTGGCGGGCGGGGTCAGCGCGTGGGCGACCTGCGGCGCGCGGAGTTTCTGCCCGCGCATCTGCGGCTCCGCCTGCACACCGCGCAGTTCACGCGCCATCTGGGTAGGCGTCGTTGCCGTTGCGAGAACGCTCGGCTCCTGCTGGGGCGCAACGGGGCGGTTCGGACTGGGCTGCGCGGCGGCAGACCCATTCACCGTCGCCGTGAACACAGGCTCGGCAAGCGCGGGCGCAACACTCGGCTCGGCGGGAATTTCGGCGGGCGATTCGGGCGCGCGCAGCCGAGCCGCTTCACTGGGGCGTGCTTCAGGCGCGGTAGCCGCGCGTAGCGCGTTGTTGGCAGTCGCAGGCTCGCTCGCGGCAACCTGCACGGCTGGCTCTGGCTCCGCCGCTTCGGGCAACGGTTCACGCTCTGTGCGCCCGCCAGGATTGTTCACGAACACGCGCATCGGCGGCGTGCGCAGCGTCTGATTGCCGTCATAGCTCCAGACCTCGATGGTGTGCCAGCCGTTGTGCTCGCGCGTGGTGTCCCAGTTATACACATACGGCGGGTAGTTGCGCAGCCCGCGAATCTGCCCATCCACGAAAAACGACACATAGACCGAGTCACGGCGGTTCACGCGCGCCTCGATGGGTACTGTGCCCGCCACCTGTGCGCCGTTGCATGGAGACACAATTGTCAGCGGGCTATTGAGGTCGGGCAGCAGCTCGATGGGCGTCGTGCGCTGGCTAATTAGCCGTCCCTGCGCGTCGTAGATTTTGACGACCGCATTATGCCTGCCAGGCGCCAGCCCCGCGCTCTGCAGATGAAGCGTCAGCACATCCGATTGCCCCGTCAGGTGGCGCGTAGCAACAATAATGCCGTCCACTTCTACCTCCACCCAAGCCGCCCGCAGACCACGAAGTTGGAGGGTGAGGCGGTTCGCTTCCCCTTTGCGCGCTTGCGAGGCGACCTGCGGCTGCCAAGTGGCGAGAGCCGTCGACGAAAGCCCCGTAAGCGCCAGCAAACTCAAAACCCGTTTCCGATAATCCATCATTCGACCTCCGTATCGGCGTGTAGTGTGTCCCTACTGCCGCGCATACGACTGCCCCAATTCGCCGTTTTTGGGGAATTCCTGCCGAATTTGGGGCAAATTAGCCCCGAATTTGCCCCAGACTCTTGACTTTTCAGGTCGCCATCGTATACACTAATCATGTCCGCAGGGGAGCGCTGGACGGACACAACAGAGCGCAGGCGTTGGAGGCGAGGCAGCGAGCGTAGGATGACCGACCTTCAACGGCGCGACTCCCAGTGGGCGTCTAACACCGACGGAGGGATACAGGCATGGCGATGATGGACAATCAGTACGCGCACGAGGACTCAATCCTGTGCACGACCTACATGGCAGATGAGGAACTCGTCTTTTATGCCAAGCAAGGCAACGAACGCGCCACAGAGACCTTACTCAAACGATACCGTTCCTTAGTGGAGAGCAAGGCGCGTTCCTATTTTTTAATCGGCGCGGACCACGAGGATGTGGTGCAGGAGGGACTGATTGGGCTGTTCAAAGCGATTCGCGACTTTCGCGACGAGCGCGTGCATAAGTTCCGTCCGTTCGCCGAGTTGTGCGTGACGCGGCAGATTATCTCCGCCGTCAAAGCCGCCACGCGCCAAAAACATGTGCCGCTCAACGAGTATGTCTCCCTCTACCGCCCGCTCCAGAACCACCACAACGACGAGACCGACTCCAACCTGACCGACATCCTGCCTGATCCGAACACCCTTACCCCCGAAGAGTGGATTCTGCAGCGGCGCATTCCACTTGCCGTGATGGCGATGGCGCGCGAGCGGATGAGCGACCTCGAACGGCAGGTGCTGGAATTCTATTTAGATGGGCTTTCCTATAAGGATATGTCTGAACGCCTATCCAGAGGCACGAAGTGTATTGATAACGCCTTGCAGCGAGTCAAAAAGAAACTCATTCAGGTCTACGAAGAGAATTATGGCGAGTTATCCCAGTGCCCCCGTCGGCGACGGCATATGCGCATCACCCCTGAATTAGACGACAACCTGCTATGAGTATGGTTTTGGAGCGCACGGACGCGCTGCGTGTGGCGCGCGAAGTGCTACAGATCGAAATGGACGCCATCCAGCGCGTTGCTGAGTCGCTCGATTCGCGCTTTGAGCAGGCGGTGCAGGCGTTGCTGGCATGCGCAGGGCGCGTGGTGTTGAGCGGGGTTGGCAAATCGGGCGCGATTGCCCGCAAACTGGCAGGCACATTTAGCAGCACGGGCACGCCTGCCATCTTCGTGCATCCCACCGAAGCCGCGCATGGCGACTTGGGCACGATTACCGAGCAGGATGTGGCGATTCTGCTCTCCTTTCGTGGCGAGAGCGACGAGTTGGTGTTGCTATGCCCTGCGCTGAAGCGGTTGGGCGTCTACACGATTGTTTTCACGGGGCGCGCCGATTCCACGCTGGGCAGGATGGCGGACTTGGTGCTGGAGATTCCGATTGAGCGCGAGGCGTGTCCGCACAACCTTGCGCCGACCGCCAGCACGACGGCGATGCTCGCGCTGGGCGACGCGCTCGCGCTGGCGACGATGACCGCGCGCGGGTTCACGCCCGACGACTTCGCGCGGAACCACCCCGCAGGCGCGCTGGGGCGACGGCTCTTGCTGCGCGCCTATGATGTGATGCGCACGGGCGACGCGCTCGCGATTGTGCCCGAAACCGCGCCGTTGCGCGACGCGCTGTTCGCCATCACCAAAGCGGGCGCAGGCGCAGCGTGCGTGGTGGACGCCAGCGGCGCCATGGTCGGGCTGGTGACCGACGGCGACATCCGACGCCGCCTGCTGCAGGACGAAACCGCCCTGTCGCGCCCCGTCAGCGAGGCGATGACACGCAACCCCATCGTCTTGCATGGCAACCCGCTCGCGATTGAAGTGTTGGAACGCTTCCACCGCGCGCCCGCCAAAATCGGCGACCTGCCCGTGCTGGACGACGCGGGCAAACCCATCGGCATGGTTGTGCTGAAAGACCTGCTGCGCGCGGGGATAGTGTAGCCGTATGCATACACAACTCAACTTAGGCTTAATCGGCGCAGGGGGCATCGGGCGCCATCTGGCGTGGCAGTTGCGCCCCCTTAGTGAGGCGCGTCTGGCAGGCGTGTACGATGTAGACCCCACGCTCGCACAGCACGCCGCTGAAGAGTTGGAGACCACCGCCTACGAGAGCCTCGACGCGCTCTTGGACGCGCCCGAAATCGAGGCGTACATTCTGGCGACGCCGCCCCACACGCACTACGAACTCGGCATGCAGGTTCTGCAGCGGGGCAAGCACCTGTTCTGCGAGAAGCCGCTCGCGCTGACCGTCCCGCACTGCGACGCGCTGCTTGCTGCCGCGCAGCAAGCGGGCGTGCAACTGATGGCAGGGCAGGTGCTGCGCCTGTTCCCGCTGTTCTGGCAGTCCAAGCAGTGGCTGCAGGAAGGCGTGATTGGCGAGCCGGTGGCGATTAACCTGCAGCGGCGGGGCTACGAGATTAACCTCTTTCGCGAGGGCTGGCGCGCCGACCCCAAGTGCAGCGGCGGCATGCTGCTGGAGATGAATGTCCACGAGTTAGACTACCTGCGCTGGCTATTCGGCGAGTATACTGTCGTCTCAGCGCAAGGCAGCCAACCGCACCCTGAACCGAACTTTATCCAGCACTGGCAGGCAACCCTGCGCTTCGAGAGCGGCGTCATCGGCAGCATCGAGTGCAGCATCATCGATACGCTGGGTGGCTACACCGTGCGCATCGTCGGCACGGAGGGCGCGCTGGAACACACGGGCTTCAGCGGCGCAATCCGCTACAAAAAGCACGGTGCGCACGAGGTGAGCCTCACCCCCGAAGAGATTGGCACGCCTGAGCCGTACATGTGGGAGTTGCGCAGTTTCGTGCGGGCGGTTCTGTACGGCGAGACGCCCCCGTTCGACGGCTACGACGGGCGGATGGCGGTCGCGAACGCGCACGCCATATTGCAGGCGATGGGGCGCGAGGCGTAGGCGCGCTCAGGTATAATCCCTGCCGTGCTGCTGGGCATCGATGTGGGCAACACGCATACCGTGCTGGGCGTCTACGAATCGGGACGCTGGCACGCGTGGCGCGTGCATACGAATCCCGCCCGCACCGAGGACGAACACTACACGATGCTGCGTGCGCTGCTGGAGGCGGAGGGGCTGACCGCGCCGATTACGGGCGTCGCGATTTGTTCCGTTGTGCCCGCGCTGGAGGAGCCGCTGCGCCAACTGGCGCGCCGCTGGCTGGGCTGCGAGCCGCTGGTCGTGTCGCACGCGCTGGAGTTGGGCTTCCGCGTCGACTACGAGCCGCCCACAGCCGTCGGCGCAGACCGACTCGCGAACGCGGTCGCCGCCGTGCAGCGATTTGGCAAGCCCGTAATCGTGGTGGACTTCGGCACGGCGACCACACTGGACGCCGTCTCGCGCGAGGGGGTCTATGTCGGCGGCGCGATTTTGCCTGGCGTGGAGTTGATGCTCGAATCGCTGGCGGGGCGCACGGCGCGATTGCCCCGTATCGCATTAGAGGGCGCGTGCCAGCCCATCGGCAAAAGCACGCCTGAAAGCCTGCGCAGCGGCGTAATACTCGGCTCCGTCGGCGCGATTGAACACCTACTGCGCCTGTTCCGCGAAGAACTGGGCAGCGACGCGCGGGTCATCGCCACAGGCGGACTCGCCCCGCGCTTCGCGCCGAACTGTCCCAGCATCCAGCAGGTGGAGCCGATGCTCACACTGGACGGGCTGCGCATTCTGTGGCTGCGTCATCATCGGGAGGTCGCATGAGTCAGGAAATGCAACAGGCATGGAGCGCCATTCGCGAGCGCGTCAAACAGAAAGTGTCGGGTCCGACCGTGTACCGCGCGTTGGACGCGCTGCACCTGGTGACCATCGAGGGCGAGACGGTCGTGCTGGGACTGCCCCACGAGGCGTACTCGCTGGTGGGACACCTGAACGCACCCACCGTGCGCAAGTGGATTGAGCAGTGCCTTGAGGAGGCATATGCGTTCCGCCCGCAGGTGGTGATTATCGAAGGCACGACGCTGCACGATTGGCAACTTTATCAGCGCAAGCAAGAGGAACTGCGCCGCCTGAGTGAGCAGGGCACGCGCAAGCGCGAGGCGGAAAGCCGCGTCTACTCGAACTGGGAGGCGGTCTACGAGCAGGTCGGGCGCAAATTCGCCGAGACGCACGGGCGCAGCCTCGCCACTAACCGCGCGCGCTACCTCAACGAGATGATTGGCTTCGTGCGCGAGGCACTTACGCGCCTGCCTATCGAGACCGAAGCGGACGAACGGCAACTGAACCGCATTATCGAGCGGATTGCCACGAATGTGGACGCACCCTCCGCTATCGTTGCGTGGATTATCCTGCACGCGCCAACTACCTCTGAGACCGAACGATGAACCGCATCAAACGCCGCGAACGCCTGCTGATTGGAATCTTGGTCGTGGTGATTATGGTGGGCGCGCTCGCGCTCATTCGCTCGCAGCCGTGGGGACGCTTAGACCTGCGCCCCATCAAGCCCAACACCACTGACTGGATTGCCTGCATACGCCTCAACGACGATGCGCGCGGCGACCTGATGGTCATCAAGCCCGACGGGCAGACGCTGATGCTCACCGAAGACGACCACGACGACCGTAGCCCCGACTGGGCGCCCGACGGCAAAAAAATCGTGTTCGCGTCCAATCGGCGCGATATGGTGTTCCAACTTTGGACAGTTGACCCCGACGGCAAGGGGCTGGCGCAACTGACGCTGGGCGGCGGCGCGAAACTCGCTCCCATCTATGACCGCGACGGCAAGCAAATCTTGCACATCGCGCAGGGACTGGTGACCGAGATAGACCCCAAAGGCATCCACGCGCTGCAACTGATTCCGTCCGCGTCGCAGATGGTTCAAGTACGCGAGGAATATGGACAGGTTGCCTTCCGCTACGCCAAACGCCCTGACCCGAACCTCATCGCTGCCGTGCAGCGCATCGACGACGGCGAGCAGGTCGTGCTGCAAGACCTAACCGTCGCGCAACAGCAGTTCACGCTGCCCGTCGTGATTGCAGGCGAGCAGGTGGACATCGATTGGGCGCCGCAGGGCAGAAGCCTGGTAGTCAGCGGCGCGGGGCTGGTTGTGCCCCTGCCTGAAGGCGAGCGGCGCGTCGGGGGCGTCATCCGTTTCGATTTCGGCGCGACCACGCGCGAGGTGCAGCCGCGCCCGCTGTGGCTCTCGCCCGATAACACGGAGGCGGCGATTGAAGTCGTCTGGTCGCCCGACGGCTCGCGCGTGGCGTTCGTGCTGTGCGAGCGGGGCAAGGACGGCGCACTCACGCGCGTCGGGCTGGCGACCGTGCCCGAAACGGGCGGTTCGCCGACGCTGATTGTGGAAGGCGCGGTCTACCACCCCCACTGGGCGCCCGACGGGCAGCGGCTCGTGTTCGCGATGGGCAAGCCCGGCAACCGCCAGATTTATACCGTGCGCATCGACGGCACGGAACTGACCCAGCGCACGCAGTCGGGCGACCACATCACCCCGCGCTGGTCGCCCGCGAAGTGAACCTCGCGTCAGGTACACTATACGCACGATGGTTATCGGTGTCCCGAAAGAGATTAAGCCCGACGAGTACCGCGTGGCGATGACACCGTCGGGCGTGGAAGTGTTGACCCAGCACGGGCACACGGTGCTGATTGAGCGCGGCGCAGGCGACGGCACGGGTATCCCTGACTGCGAGTACGAAGCGGCAGGCGCATGTGTGGTGGACAACCCCGCGCAGGTGTGGCGCGACGCCGAAATGATTGTCAAAGTCAAAGAGCCGCTGCCCGAAGAGTACCCCTACATCCGCCCCAAGCAGGTGGTGTTCACCTTTTTCCACTTCGCCGCCAGCGAGTCGCTCACCTGCGCGATGGTGCAGAGCGGCGCGGTATGCCTCGCCTACGAGACGATCCAGACGCCCGACGGCGCGCACCCGATTCTGCTGCCAATGAGCGAAATCGCGGGGCGGATGGCGGTGCAGGTCGGCGCGTGGTGCTTGGAGCGTCCGATGGGCGGGCGCGGCGTGCTGCTGGCAGGCGCGCCTGGGGTGCTGCCAGGCACGGTGGTCGTTATCGGCGCGGGCGTCGTCGGCGCGAACGCCGCCCGTATCGCCGCAGGATTCGGCGCGCGCGTGCTTATCTTAGACATCAATGTCGCCCGCCTGCGCACGCTGGAAGAGACCCTGCCCGCCAATGTGGACACGCTCTATTCGAACCCTGCGAACCTGCGCGAGGCGACGCGCCAAGCAGACCTCATCGTCGGCGCGGTCTATGTCACGGGCGGGCGCACGCCAATCCTAATTAAGCGCGAGATGCTCCCTACGCTCAAAACGGGCGCGGTGCTGGTCGATGTATCCGTTGACCAAGGCGGGCTGGCGGAGACGACGCGCCCAACCACCCACCGCGAGCCGACCTATGTGGTGGACGGGGTGGTGCATTACGCCGTGAGCAACATGCCAGGTGCGGTCGCACGCACCTCCACCTACGCACTCACGAATGTCACCACGCCCTACATCCTGCGCCTTGCAGAACACGGCTGGCAAGAGGCGTGCCGCCAAGACCCCGCGCTGCGCTCAGGGTTGAACATCGTGCAGGGCAAGGTGACGCTGCAGCCCATTGCTGAACAGTTCGGCTACGAATACATCCCGCCAGAGAAGGTGTTATAGCGATGCTCACCGACCAGAAGCAGTTCGGGTTGACCCCAGAGCAGGTCGCGTTTTACCGCGAGAACGGCTATCTGCACCTGCCTGCGGTGTTCACGCGCGAGGAGGCGGCGTACCTGCGTGCGGAGGCGCACGCGCTGATTCAGCGGCTTGCGGCGGCGCGCGGGGGCGAACAGGCACTGCACGCGCAGTGGGGCAGCGCGAAACTGGTCAGCGACGCGCCGACCACCCTGCTGCACTGCCACAACGCGCAGTTCCACAGCGCGGCGTTCACGCGCCTGATGTGCGACCCGCGCCTGACCGACCGCATCGCCGACCTGATTGGACCCAACATCCAACTGCACCACACAAAGTTGTTCATCAAGCCGCCTGAGCGCGGCGCGCCCTTCCCGATGCACCAAGACTACCCCTACTTCCCGCACGAGAAGCACACGATGCTGGCGGCAATTGTGTTTTTCGATGACGCGCCCATCGAGAAGGGCTGTTTGCTCGTTGTGCCTGGAAGCCACAAGTTGGGACCGCTCCCGCACGACCCCGAAGGCGGCTGGCACCTGCCTGTAGAGGAGTACCCACTGGAGCAGGCGACGCCTGTGCCTGCGCAGGCGGGCGATGTGGTGGTGTTCAGCTACCTCACCATTCACGGCTCTGGGGTGAACACGATGCAGGAGGCGCGCACAACGCTGCTGATTCAGATGCGCGACCCGACCGACCGCCCAACCATCGCGACGCACCTCTCACGCGGGCAGGGCATGATGCTTCGGGGGATTGACCCCGAAGCGGACGCCGAGCCAGGCGTCGACTCTACTTCGCGCTATCTGCGCATGCTGGACGCGAGCAGCCCCCGTTAGCGCGTCAGGTGATAATACAGGATCCCATCCTGCTCGGTCTCTACGGCGTACCGCTCCAGCACGAGGCGTTCGAGCAGGTTGCGTGCCTCGCGAAGGGAGATGTTTGCCGCCACGCTCGCCTCGGCGACAGTGATGCGCCCGCCATTTTGCAGGGCGTAGGCAATCACCGCACGCTCGCGGAGCGCTTGCCGCGCCGTGCTGCTCTCGGTGTACCCCGTGCGGAATAGCCATATGCCCAGCGCGGTCATGCCCCATAAGATGAGCGACTGGCTGAGGAACTCGCCCCATCCAGGGCGTCCCAACCAGCCCGCGCCGTGCGCTTGGCTGGCAAGCCAGCTATATACATAATCCGCGAACGAGCCGCTCAGCAGCAGGACAGCCACTGCGCCCACAAGTGCCAACACGCCGCCGATGACCTGCTTCCACAGGTAGACGGGCATCATCTCCTGCGCCGCATGCAGGGGCGTCTGCTCCTGTTGCAACTGATAGGAGTGCGCCATCGCCGCATACATGCTGGCGCAGTGATAGAGCGCAACTACAGGTGCGAGCAACGAGGGTGGAACCTCAAAGTGTACCCACGACGAGAGGGAAAGCGACAGGAGGTACCACAGCGTTAGTGCCCCTGTCAGCCACAGTACGCCACGAAACAGCGCCCGCTGCAAAAAGTGCCCTAAGCCAGGCACCAACAGCGACGCGAAGCCATACATCTGATAGTTCGGTATCTGCAATCCCTGTGCTTGCATCGTTCGAATGTCCCCCTGTATTGGTGTCGTGTATATATTCTACCCCATCGCGCGGATTCCTGCTAACTCCCTGCCTCTGCCCAAAGCGGCTGCAGGGCGGGGTACAGTCGCCGATAGCGCGGGTAGAGTTGCTCATAGACTGCTTGGTCGTTGGGGTTGGGCGCGGTCGCGCCAGCCAGTCGGACGGTCGCCGCGCACGCTTCGGGCACGGAGTTCCAGATCCCCACGCCCACGCCTGCCAGCAGAGCGACGCCGTAGGCGGGACCCTCTTCCGCCTGCAGAGTATGCACAGGTTGTCCGAATACGCTGGCAAGGATTTGTCGCCAGAGGGGGCTTTTCGCGCCGCCGCCTGTGAGGCGCAACTCGTGCAGCGGCACGCCCATCGCCCGCAGAATCTCCAGCGAGTCGCGCAGCCCGAACGCGACGCCTTCCAGCACGGCGCGGGTGCAGTGCGCGCGGCTGTGCGCCAGTGTCAGCCCGACGAACGCGCCGCGCGCGTGCGGGTCGGGGTACGGCGTGCGCTCGCCCGACAGGTACGGCGCGAACAGTAGCCCCTCCGCGCCCGCAGGAACCTGCGCGGCTTCGCCCACCAGCGCGTCGAACGGCACATCGGGCGCGAAGGTCTCGCGATACCACTGCAGCGCACCGCCCGCCATCAGCATCACGCCCATCACATGCCATGCGCCAGGCACGGCGTGGCAGAAGGTGTGCGTGCGGTATTGGGGGTCCACCTGCGGCTGCTGCAGGTGTGCAAACACGACGCCGCTGGTGCCCACCGATACGGAGGCGCGCCCCGCTTGCACCACGCCGACGCCCACTGCGCCCGCCGCTTGGTCGCCTGCCCCGCCCACTACAGGCGTGCCCTCCGCCAACCCTGTCGCCTGCGCCGCCTGCGCCGTAATCCGACCCGTGATTTCGGGCGACTCGTACACCTTGGGGAACCACGCGCGGGGCAACTCCAGCGTGTCCAGCATTCCATATGCCCAGTCGCGGCGGGGTACATCGAACAGCGCAGTGCCCGACGCATCCGAGACCTCCGTCGCCGACTCGCTCGTAAGCCGATAGCGGATGAAGTCCTTCGGCAGCAGCACCTGCTGGATACGGGCGTAGTTTTCAGGCTCGTGGCGGCGCAGCCAGATAATTTTGCTCGCCTGAAAGCCCGTCAGCACAGGGTTGAGTGTCGTCTGCAGGATGGTCTGCTCGCCGACGCGCTCGGTAATCCAGGCGCACTCGTCCGCCGTGCGCTGGTCGCACCACAGCAGCGCAGGGCGTATCGACTCGCCGTGCGCGTCCAGAAAGACCGAGCCGTGCATCTGCCCGCTTAAGCCAACCCCGCGCACCGCGCTGGCAGGGACACCCGCCTGCTCCAATACGCGCCGAATCACCGTGCATGTTGCTGTCCACCAGTCGTCGGGGTTCTGCTCCGCCCACAGCGGACGCGGCGTATACAGCGGGTACGACTCGCTCGCGCTGGCGACCACCGCGCCCGATGGGTCAATCAGCAGCGCCTTCACGCCCGAAGTGCCCACATCCACGCCCAACAGGTACATCGCACGAGTCAGTTCCAGGTCGCGCGTCTATCTCCTGCAGGCTGATTTGCTCACTTCCCGACCTTCTCGAAAAACATCACATACTCGTGCTTGAACACATAGAAGTTGTGCTTGAGAGCGCGGTAGCGCCAGAGGTGGTACTGCCCCCGCTTGCCGCGATTCTCTTGAATATCCTTAACGCAGATGCTCTTGAGCCGAAAACCGCTTTGCCGTACGATTTCCATCGTTTGGAAGCCGAGCGGCACCCATTCGCCGCGGGCGTACTTGTCGCCGATGACCAGCACGAGGAACCGCCCGTGCGCCAGCAGCGGCGCGAAGTTTCCTACTACCTGCCCGAAGCCTTCCAGAAACGCCTCCGTACTGGGCGCGTTCGAGAGGTCGTTTGGAGCCTCGCTGAAGCGGATGATGTCGTGATAAGGCGGGTGCAGAATCAGCAGGTGTGCGTGCGGGAACCCCCACGCGCGCATCACTTCCTGCACGGCGGCGGCGGTTTCGGGGCGCGTGCTGTCGCCCACTATCGCTAACGCTTGTGCGCCGTTCTCCCCTGTCTCCTGTTGCACGCGCGCCTGTGCCTGCTCGACGCAGCGCGGCTGTATATCCACGCCAATCGCGTGCCGTCCGAGCCTAACTGCCTCGATGAGCGTCGTGCCTAAGCCTATGAAGGGGTCTATCACCAGTTCGCCGCGCTTCGTGAAGCGGCGCATCGCTTGCTGGGGTATCTGCGGCACGAAGTTGCCCCAGTATTCCGCCGTGTGCGCGCCTGTGTTGTCGCGCTTACCCAACAGCCACAGGCTGTCGGTGATAATATCGTCATACTGCGTCCAGTGTTCCAAATCGATTTCGCCCAACGGGTCGTTGTTCGGCATCGCACAATCCTCATGGGCGGGGAGAGTTATACCAACCGCGCGAGTGAAGTTTACAAACTGCCCCCTCCTTTAGGTTTCCCCCCACTTCGCGAGGGGAACCTAACAGCGGTTTCCCCTGCGAGTGAGGGAACCTTAAGGAGGGGGTCTTCAATCTCGCTCTGCCTCGGAGGGCGTCGCTAACGCCTCCACAATCACGGGACCTGTGTTTCCTTCCACCGTCTTGTGCGTGCCGTCGCAGAAGGGAAAGTTTTTGGACTGCATACAGCGGCACAGAGCGACGCGCTCGCCCGGCTCCAGTTTCATCACCGTGCGCAGCTTGCCGTTGCGCTCTTCGGTCTCGTGGATTGCCATCCGATTGCCTCCTGTCAGTAGTTGAGTGCCTGCAGTTCGGGCAGGACGAACTGCCCATCCTTGCGCACCAGCACACCGTCGAAGTAGATTTCGCCGCCGCCGTATTCGGGACGCTGGATAACAACCAGATCCCAGTGGATCTGCGAGCGGTTGCCGTTGTCTGCCTCGCCGTAGGCGTTGCCCGGCGTGAAGTGGAACGACCCCGCGATTTTCTCATCGAACAGGGTGTCGTTCATCGGGTGCAGGATGTAGCGGTTGAAGCCGAGCGACCACTCGCCGATGTAGCGCGCGCCCTCGTCCGAGTCGAGAATACGGTTCAGTTTGCGTGGGTTACCCGCGCCAGGGCGGTCGCCGTCGTCGGCGCAGGTCGCCTCCACAATCTTGCCCTTGCGCAGTTTGAACCGTATGTCGCGGTACAGGTTGCCCTCGTACACGCTGTTGGTGTTGATGGTGATTTCGCCTTCCACCGAGTCGCGCACGGGGCAGGTGAAGCACTCGCCGTCGGGAATGTTGTGCGTTCCGTAGCAAGGCACGACGCCAATCCCCTCTATTGAGAAGCGCAAGTCCGTGCCTGAGCCTTTGATGTGAACCTCGCGCGTGCGCTGCATCAGTTCCACCAGCGGCTCGACATCGCGCGCCATCTGTGCGTAGTCCAGCGTGCAGACGCGGAAGTAGAATTCTTCGAACGCTTCGGTGCTCATGTTGGCGGCTTGCGCCATGCCATGGGTGGGCCAGCGCAGCACGACCCAGCGCGTTTTCGGCACGCGCACCTCTTGGTGGACGGGAACCCACCAATGCTGGCGCACCAATTGCATTTGTTCTTGCGGGATGTCGGACATCTCGGCGTAGTTGGGCGCGCCGCGCAGCCCGATATAGCCCTGCACGCCTTCCATCAGCGTGCGCTCCAGACCCGCGAGAAACTGGATCTGCCCCTCGCTGGCGTGCTGGTAGAGCGCACGCAGGGCAGGCGTCTGCTTGATTAGCGGGATTGCCTCGCCGCCTGCGGCGTAGACCGTGCGCATCAGCAACGCCACGAACTCCGGAGGCATATCGAACGCTTCGATGAGGACGCGCTCGCCTGGTTGCACGCGCACCGAATGATGCACTAACACATCTGCCAGTTTCTGCCAGCGTGCGTCGATCATAGCGTGTACTCCGACACGATTTGGGTAAGCGTCGCGAACCGCGCGTTGTGCTTTTTCAGCAACAGAATCGCCTCGCGCAAGGTTTCTACGCTGTCGTGATAATCGTAGCCGCCGAGGCAGATGACGGGCGTGCCCTGACTGAGATGGTGATGCAGGATGGGCTCGACAACCTCCCAGCCCTGATCCAGATAGCCGATTTTGCCGTTGGCGGTGGCGACAGGCACCATCAGAATCTTCGCCTCGCCCGGCTTGCGTAAATCCTGGTAAGAGGGATGGTAGGGCTTGGTGGGCGCGCCGTCCCAATCGACGAACATGCGGTACTCCGCGTCGGGAATCGCGCTGCTGTCCACAAGAAAGCCCATATCTTCGAGGTACTTGAGGTCGGGAGGGGTAAGCGCGTAGCTGCCTGCGCGGAACGCCGTCGGCTTGAGGTGGATCTGCTTGAGCAAATCTTTGCCCGTCTGAATCATCTCGCCGCGCTCGCGAGGGTCCTCAACATAGCGCCCCTGCGCATCTTCAAAATGCAAATGCAAACCAAACTCGTGCCACGAGGGGATTCGATGGAGATACTCGCGGTAATACAGTTGCACATTCGCCATCGGGTCTTTGCCAGAGACCTGAATCATCCAAGTAAAAGGTATGGTGAACTCTTCCGCCACTTTGATATACTCCCGCGTGTAGCAGCGCGGGTAATCGGCTGCTTCGCAGTCCAGCGTAATCGCAACGGTCGGCATGGTTATCAGTCCTCCTCCGCGTTAGTCGCGATTAATGGGTTCGTCGGCGCAGTGGGGATTCCTGCCACTTTCGGAAGGTTCCCCAGCAGGCGTGCCGTGGACAGCGTCGGGGACACTTAGCGGCTGTGTATTTAGATGCCGCCTGTGGAGCAATTCGGAGCGGCGGAGTACCTGCGCGATTGAGATATACTATGCATGGTCGATTCCTATGCGAACCTGCAGAAACGGAGGAAAGAGGTATGGCGCGTACATTTCTGGCGTTGGCGTCTGTGTGGCTGATGCTCAGCGGCGGCTGGGCGCAACGGCTGGTCTGGCTGGGGCAGTTGCCAGGCGGCTTGGAAAGCGAGGCGTTGGGCGTCTCGGCGGACGGCACGGTGGTCGTCGGCACAGCCATAAACTCCGACGGCTTCCGACGGGCGTTCCGCTGGACGGAATCGGACGGAATGCAGGACTTGGGCACGCTGGGCGGCGTGTTGTCTATCGGCAACGCGATTTCCGCCGACGGGCAGACGATTGTCGGCTACAGCAGCAACCAGCGAGGGGAACTCGTTGCGTTTCGCTGGCGCAACGGGCAGATGACCGCGCTGGGCACGCTTAGCAGCGTCGTGTGGGGCGAGGCGTATGGCGTCTCGGCGGACGGCGCGGTGATTGCGGGGCACTCGTGGTGGGGCAGCAACTTCCGCGCGGCGCGCTGGCAGGGCAACACCGTCACGAATCTGGGGACGCTGCCAGGCGCGATTGCCAGCCGCGCGTGGGGCGTGTCGGGCGATGGGCAGGTGATTGTCGGCGCGTCGTTTTTCGCAAGCTCAGGCTTGCCCGAAGCGCGCGCCGTGCGCTGGCAGGGTACGACCATTCAGCAGTTGGGCGAATTGGCGGGCTACCGTCGCAGCTGGGCGTTCGCCGCCTCGCACGACGGTTCGGTGATTGTCGGCTTCGCCTACGCCGACAACGAGAGCGCGCCGTCCACCAGCATCCGCTGGGTGAACGGGCAGCCGCAGAATCTGGGCTGGCTGCCGCTGAATGGCGCGGACGGCAGCATCGCCTACGGCGTGTCGGGCGACGGCTCGATTGTGGTCGGCAACTCAGACGGGCGCGCCTACCGCTGGACAGAAACGCACGGGATGGAGAACCTGAACACGGTATACGCCAGCCTGCTGGCGGACGGCTCGCAACTCTACTCGGCGCAGGCAATCTCGGCGGACGGGCGCTTTATCGTTGGGCGCGGCTACAACGCGGCGACCAACCGCAGGGAAGCCTTCCTACTGGACACGGCGACCTGCACGGCGCACAACGGCGATGTTGACCGCAACGGTTGCGTCGATGACGCTGACCTGTTGGCGGTGCTGTTCGCCTTCGGGCAGACGGGCGCGGGTCTTGGCAGGGTGGATGTCAACTGCGACGGGCGCGTCGACGACGCCGATTTGCTTATCGTGCTGTTCGCGTTCGGCGGCGGGTGCTGAGGTACACTTCCCCCACCCATGCACGCAGAGGATCGCGCGAAGCGGCGGGCAGCGGTCGTGTCGCTGGGCTACAACCTAACGGCAACGGCGGTTAAGCTCGTTGCTGCGTTCATCACGGGGTCGGTTAGCCTGCTCTCGGAGGCGTTGCATTCGGCAACGGATGTGGTCGCGTCGCTGTTTGCCTATCTGGGCGTGCGCGTCGGCGCGACGCCGCCCGACCCGCAGCACCCCTACGGGCACGGCAAGGTGGAGACGCTCGCTGGCTTCGGCGAGGCGGTGCTACTTATTGCCATCGTCGGCTACCTGCTGTTTGAGGGCGTGCGCCGTTTGATCGTCGGCAGCGAACTGCAGCAGTTGGAGTGGGGTGTGGCGGTGATGGGCTTCTCCACGCTGACCAGCCTCGCTGTGGGGCAGTATGTGTGGCGCACGGGCAAACGCACGCACTCGCTCGCGCTGATGTCCAACGGGCAGCACCTAATGATCGACTTCTGGACGAGTTTGGGGCTGCTGATTGCGCTGGGCGTGATTCACTTCACGGGCTGGGTGTTTATCGACGCGCTGTTGGCGATTGGGATTGCGCTGTGGCTGTTTCGGGGCGCGTGGCAGTTGGCGGCGCGCGCGTTCCACGAACTTATCGACCACGCCCTGCCCGCCGAGGAACTCGCGCGAATCGACCAGATTCTGCGCTCGGAGTCGAACCTGCTGAGTTATCACCATCTGCGCACGCGCCGCTCTGGGGCAATGCGCTATGTGGAGGTGCATATCGTGCTGCCGCGCGAGTGGAGCCTGCAGCAGGCGCATGAGGTCGCCGACGCCTTAGAGCGACGCATCGAGCGCGAGTTAGCCCCTGCGGAGGTCACCATTCACATGGATCCCTACGACCCTGACCGCGCCGCCACCCGTGAAGAGAAGAACCTCTACCGCGAACTCCTGCGCTAATCGGGTACACTGTGCGCCGATGGAGCCGCGCACGCCGTCGGAAACGGAAGTGACCCTAACCCAGATGATGAACCCCGAACATGCGAACCCGCTGGGGAATGTGCATGGCGGCTGGGTGCTGAAACTCATCGACGAGGCGGGCGGAATCGTCGCCTCGCGCCACGCACGCAACCCCGCCGTGACAGTGGAGATCGACTCGGTGAGTTTCCGCGAGCCCGTGCATGTGGGCAACTTGGTGCATGTGCGGGCGCGGATGGTGCGGGCATGGCGCACCTCGATGGAGGTTGAAGCGGTCGTGGAAGCCGAGAACCCCCTCACGGGCGAGCGGCGCACCACTTCGCAGGCGTATCTGGTGTATGTCGCACTGAACCATGCGGGACGCCCGACGCCTGTGCCGCCCGTGCTGCCCGAAACGGACGAGGAGCGACGCAAGTACGAGGAGGCGGAACTGCGCCGCGCCGAACGGCTCGCCCGACGCGAACGCGAACAGACGCCCCGATAGCCTACTCCAGCCGATGCGCGCCGCTCTCGTCGCGGTGCTTCTTGAGGTACTTCATAAACGGCGTGCCGCCCGTGCCGACGCGCGTCGGGTTCTTGGCGTCTTTCGCCTGCTGCTTGTAGATATACAGCGCGGCATACTCCAAGTGCAGGGCGCGGAACCGCTGGATGCCGTCGACGCAGGCGTTGTAGGCGTCGCGAAGCGCGGGGTCGCCGCTGGCTCGAACGACCTCGCGCACGCGCGAACGCGCCTCTACCACCTCCAGAAACCGCCTGTGGGCGGGGGGCATATAGAGGCGCATCTCCATCAGGTAGGTCTTCAGCGGGTCGTCGGCGTGCTGGATGCCCAGCAAGCCGTCCAGTGTGGGGATGATGCTGCTTTGTGCGCCCGTCTCGCCGCGGAACTGCTGAGGCTCACCGCCGTACGCCTCCACGCCTTCGTACACCACGCCGTTAGGCAGCGCGGGGTTGTTTTTCCAGCCGTGAATGTAGGGGCGCACGCGATGGTAGTAGATGTACGGGTCGCACGCTTCGGGCATCCGTGCAAGCACGGCGTACATCGCCTCCAGCGCGGCGGCGACTTCGCGCAGGGCGTCGGTCAGCGTGGGGAGGTCGCCCGTCTCGGCGGCGCGGATTGCCGTCGGGATCTGCCGTATTGCACGCGCCGCCTTCGCTTCGATGTCCACATGAATCAGGATGAACCACTCTTCGTCCAGCCCTGCCAGAAAGTTCTGCAGTAGCACGATGTTGCCGAGTTCAATCGGCGCGTTGGGGTCTAAGCGTCGCCAGTTGTCCAGCGCGTAGGAGGCGTAGGACAGCACGGGCGGTCTGCCCAGTTGCTCGCTCAGTTCGTACCAGGGCACGGCGAGGTTGGCGGGGATTCGTTCGGCGGGCGCGTCGCCGTTCCACACATAGCCGTGCCCGATGTACGAGAGCAACATCATCGCGCGGCGGCGTTCGCGCTCGGTCTGCAGCCGTTCGGTGGAAAGGCGCGGCATCGACTCCACGACCTGCCGCAGCTTGCGGGCAACCAGCAACTTGGGCAGCTCACCCGCGATTTGCTCCCACGGTGCGTAGTACGGGTCTTCCAGATACGGCAGCGGGTCTTCCGCGGGCAGGAAGCCCCGCTCAGGTGAGACCTCGTAGGCTTCCAAGCGCAATTCGTCGGTGTTCAGAGTCTGCATCGTTGCACCTTCCAGTTGCATTATTGCCGTCGTCGGCAATTCGGATTAGCCTGCCGCGTTTACTGGGGCGGTTGCGCGCTGAGTTCGGGCAGTGTGCGGCGCAGTTGCTTGAGCCAATGCTCAGCAAGCTGCTTAACGCGCATCTTCGCGGCGTCCGCATCCGCTTGCGTGACGGTAATTAGCAGTCGCCCGCGCACATAGATTTCGTACTGGGCGTCCTTGCGCACCTCTTTCAGCGTGATTTGGTCTTCGCGCAGTCGCTCGCCCAGCGCCTCAACGAGTCGTTCCTCCACGACGCGGGCGCGCTCTTGCACCGTCAGGTTGCCGTACCCAGCACGCAGGCGCATGATGAACTTGCCGCCAATCGTGATGTCCACAAAGTTTTGGGCGAACGCGCCCACCGCCAGCACTATTCCCAGAAGACACAAGAGTTTTCTCATCCGTGAACCTCCCGCTGAGAGTATACCCGCTATTTGACCAGCGTCAGGAAGTAGCGATGGACGCGCGTATCGTCGGTCAGTTCGGGATGGAAGGCGGTCGCCAGCAGGTTGCCCTGCTGCACAGCGACGATTTTACTGTCGAAGGTACTCAACACCTGCACGCCTTCCTTGACGCGCGAGACGATGGGCGCGCGGATGAAGACCCCGCGCACGGGCTGGTCGGGCGTCGGGGCGAAGAGGATGTCCGCCTCGAAACTCTCAATCTGCCTGCCGAAGGCGTTGCGCACGACGGCGATGTCCATCAGTCCCAGGCGGGGTTGGCGGCTGCCCTCAATCTCCTTTGCCAGCAGGATGAGACCTGCGCAAGTGCCATAGATGGGCATTCCTCGCTTGGCGCGGGCGCGAATCGCCGTGTCCAGCCCGTACCGCGCCATCAGTTTGCCAATGGTCGTGCTTTCGCCGCCAGGGATAATCAGCGCGTCGACGCCGTCCAAGTCGCTGGGTTTGCGCACCTCGCGCGAATCGACGCCGATTCGCGTCAGCATTGCCAAGTGTTTTGCAAAGTCGCCCTGCAGGGCAAGCACGCCGATGGTCATAGGCTCCTCACGGGGCGGAAGATTCGGCGCAGGGGCAACTCAAAGCCAGATAGCACATCCTCGCCTGAGAGTGTGTCGTCGATGTGCAGCGTCTGTTCTGTGCCTTTGGCGCGGTGGACGCTCACCACTTGGCGGTACGGGTCTACATTCCACACCAGTCGCACGCCCGCTTCCAGCCACATGGCAGTCTTTTGCGTGACCTCGCGTTGGCTCTCGCTGCGCGAACGAATCTCGACCACCAAGTCGGGTGGAATCCGCCAGAAGCCTTCGGGCAGCACATCGGGGATTCGCTCGGCGGCGATGTACGCCATATCGGGCGCAAGCACCGACTCTGTGCCGTCGGCGTGCTGGATGACGAACCCCGTCTCCGCGCCGCAAACGACGCCCAGCCCGCGCTCCTCCACGAACTGGGCAATCAGCAGGGAAACGCGCATAGTGTAGATACCGTGCAGGGGTGTCGTTGGGGACATCAGGATAACCTCACCGCGCAGGAGTTCGGCGCGCGTGTCGCTATCGGCGAAACACGCCTCGAACTCCGCTGCGCTCATGCGTTCTCGTTGGGCGACTGTCATCGTGCGTTACCACCCGCGCACTGCCATTAGTTCCTCTTCGGCAAGTCGGCGCACATCGAGGCTCGGCATCGCCTCGCCCAGCCCTTTAGAGATTTCCGCCAGCACTTCAGGTTCGCGGTAATAAGTCACGGCGTCCACGATTGCGCGGGCGCGTTTTTCGGGGTCAGACGACTTGAAGATACCTGACCCGACGAAGACCGCCTCCGCGCCCAGCCACATCATCAGCGCGGCGTCCGCGGGGGTCGCGATTCCGCCCGCCGAGAAGTTCGGCACGGGCAGTCGCCCTGTCTGGTGAATCTCCACCACCAAGTCATACGGGGCTTGCAGTTGCTTGGCGATAGCCATCAGTTCGTCTTCGGGCGCGCTGTGGATGCGGCGGATGTCGCGCATAATCGCGCGCATATGGCGCACCGCCTCCACGATGTTGCCCGTGCCTGCCTCGCCTTTGGTGCGAATCATCGCTGCGCCCTCGCCGATTCTGCGCAACGCCTCGCCCAAGTCGCGCGCGCCGCACACAAACGGCGTTTTGAAAGCATGCTTGTTCACATGGTGTTCCTCATCGGCGGGGGTCAGCACCTCGCTCTCGTCGATGAAGTCCACCCCTAACGCCTCCAGAATCATCGCCTCCGCGAAGTGCCCGATTCGGCATTTCGCCATCACAGGGATCGTGACGGCGTTCATAATCTCCTCAATAATCAGGGGGTCGGACATGCGGGCGACTCCGCCTTCGCGTCGGATGTCGGCGGGCACGCGCTCTAATGCCATCACAGCGACGGCGCCCGCCTCTTCGGCGATTTGCGCCTGCTCGGCGTTGACGACATCCATAATCACGCCCCCGCGCAACATCTCGGCAAGACCGACTTTGGTGCGCCAGGTGGCTTTCTGAACCTCGTAGCGGCTGCCTTGCTCGTGGGTCGGAACATGCGTAGCCATAGCTACGAGATTATACCCGAACGAGGGGCTATTCGGGAGTTCCCTGCTGGCGCAGTCGTTCGCGCAGCCGTTCCAACTCGGCTTGCAGTTGCTGGGCGCGCGCCTCTGCTTGCTCGGCGCGTTCGCGTTCCTGCTGCGCCTGCGCCTCCGCCTGCTCCCGCGCTGCACGCTCCTGCTCGGCGCGTTCGCGTTCCCGCGCTGCTTGCGCACGCGCCTGCGCCTCACGCTCCTCCCGCGTCAACACCAAGTTCCCTTCCCCGTCCCACAACCGCAACCACGACCACACACGACCACGATACTCCCCTACCCACACACCTAAATACGCACCCAACACCTCACTCCACAACCAACCACGCGCGTCAGGCTTTATCTGAACATAGCCCTGACCAGACATCCGATACCCCACCAACTCCCCAACACGACGGTCAAACCAAAAATACTCAGGCACACGAAACACTTTCGCGTAAAACCCCACATTCTTGTCCACATCCTTCCTGCGCGTAGAACTGGAAATAAACTCCACCACCAAGTCGGGATACCGACCGTCCTCCTCCCACACCACCCAGCTCTCGCGCGGCTTCGTGCCGTCCACCTCCTTCACAAGGAAAAAGTCAGGACCCTTGAAGCGGGGCTTCTTCTGGACGGTTTCGCCTTCGACATACTCCTCGATCTCTTTGGCTTGTTGGACGCTGTAGTAGATGAACATATTGCCGCCGCAGAAGTAGTTGTGGGGTGCGCCGAGGTGGTTGCGGACGAGTTCGTCGAGGAGTGAGATGCTGACGACATGCCAATCCGATTCCATTCGGTCTCCGTCTCCTGAGGGAAGTTTGAGTTGTTGGAGTTGCTGAAGCGACGCTTGGATATGTTCGGGAAGCGGTGTGGGTTCCGCCTGCCGTTGGGTGCGTTTCTTGCGTTTGGGTTCGGTAGTGGCAATCTGCGTCGCCATCGCATAGCAATTATACCCGCCCAAGTGGGCGTCCTGCGGTTCACTTCGTTCCCTGCAGCTCCTTGAGAAACCGATACCGCTCGGCGTAGTCATAGGGTGTTGCGAGGTAGCGGTTGGCGTGCGCGTGGTAGGCGGCGCGGGCGTCTTCGCAGTCGGGGTACTGTAGGGCGGTCTGGTAGCACTCGAGGGCGCGTTCGCGCAACTGCAGCAGGTCGCAGAGAAGCCCGCACTCGAACCATGCGCGTCCGCGCAGGTCGTCGTCGCTCTGGGCAGGCGCGGCGTTCGCCTGCTCGAACGCCTGCCGCGCACTTTGCAGGTCGCCTGCCCAAAAAGCGCAATACGCCCGCCCGTAGTAGCCTAACCAGAGGTCAGGGCGCATCTGAACCATCTGCTCGGATAAAGCCTGCACAATGGCGACACCTTCGCCGTCCATAATTGCCCAGCGCAGTCGGTGTTCCAACACCTCCTGAAGTGTTTCGGTGCGCGCCGATTCGGGCAACTGCGTGTGCAGGTACTCCCGCCACAGCATCTCGGCTTGCCCAAGGCTCATGCCGAATACCTGTTGGAAGGCGCAGTCTTCCTCGCCTCGGCGTAGCTGCGCGTAGAACTCGCGAAAACGCGCCAGCCCAAACTGCTCGATTAGGTAGAGTGTGAAACTGCCTGCCCAAGCGTAGTGGGCGTGCTGCCGCTCTTGGTCGTAGAAGCGCGTCCCGTCCAATAGGAGCAGAAGAGGACAGCTGGGAAAGTAGTGTAGGAAATAGAGCGCATAAGAGTGTACGGTGGTTGGACTTCCGTGATACTTGGCGGCTTCTGCAATCCCCTCCCGAAACAGCGCAGGCACGTCCTCGTTCCAGCACGCTGTGATGATGTGCGCCCACTCGTGAAGGAGCGTTCGGTAGAGCGCGTCCGTATCCTCACAGTAGACTACCGTTATACTCTCTGTCTCGTGTTGCGCCCAACCAGAATACCAGGCAGGTCTCCCCCACCGAATGTTTTCAAGCGATTCTGTGACGATGTAGACCGCGCCCAACCTGTTCGGCAGCGGCGTCTGCAAGTAGGTTTCCGCCTCGTGAAGCGCCTGCAGGGTGAGTTGGTGCAGCGTCTCACTGTGCGCCTCCAGCGTCGCCTCGTAAGCGAACAAGAAAAATCGCTCGCTGTCGCGGAAGCGCAGGCGCCGTCGGAAAAGATACTCTTGTTTGGCGACTCTGCCCACCCTCACGCCCACCCACACGCCCAAAAACGCCACAGCCACCCAAAACGCGGCATCGACCAATTCGCTGGAGATATACCGTCGCACCGCCGCCCAAAAGAGAACGCCTACAACAACAAGCAGCAGAAATTTCAACGCCTGACGCGCATGCCAAGTCCGTCGCAGCCGACGACGGATTAAGCGCCCCACTCTGTGCAAAACGCGAAGCAGGTAGCGCAAATCGTCCATAAACCGTCCCCCACCAGCACCAACAGTATACCCTGCTACTTCCCCGTGGGGCGCTCCATGCGGAACATGGCTTCGGGTGTGGCGCGCACATACCACGATTCGCCCATGCGCCCGATGTAGTCGGCGACGAGGTTGTCTACGATACCTTCGGGCTTGAGCAGCGTCTCGGCGATGTGGAAGCACAGCACCTCGCCAATCACATAGTTCGCGGCGACGGGACCCGTGCCGTGCGAGACGACTTGGAACAGCTTGCACTCCATCGCAATCGGGCTTTCCGCCACGCGCGGTGGCTTTACATACAGCGACGGCGCGCGAGTCAGCCCGACCTGCTCGAACTCGCTGATGCCGTACTCGTACTCGAACGAGGTCTGGTTCATCTTCTCGGCGAGCCAGTAGGGAGCGATGTTGACCACGAACTCGCCTGTGGCTTGCACATTGCGTAGGGTGTCTTTGGGGCGCCCGTCGCGGAAGTTGGTGCAGGAAAACACGACCGACACGGGGTTCGCCCCGCCCGCGTTGAAAAAGCTGAACGGCGCAAGGTTCGTACTGCCGTCAGGCGCGCAGGTGCTGACCCACGCAATCGGGCGCGGCGCAACACAGCTAATCAACAGGGCATACGCCTCGCGCGGACTCATTTCCGAAGGAACAAAGGTGCGCACCGCCATCGCCCCAAAAGATACCCGATTCGGCTATAATATGCCCGCTATGACGCGCACACGACTACGAGCGGGCGCTGCGAAAGTAGACATCACGCCCGATATTACGAAGATACGCATCCAGCTGGGCGGCTACAACGCGCGACTGAACATGCCGCCCACAGGCGTCCACGACCCGATTTACGCCCGTGCGCTCGCACTGGAGGTCGGCGAGCAGTCGGCGGTTCTCGTCGCGCTGGATCACCTGCTCATCCCGTGGAGCCTCACACGGAATGTGCTGCAAGCGGCGGGGCTGCAGTCCCCTCAACTGTTCATAAGCGCAAGCCACACGCACTGCGCTCCCGACTCGATGGGACTGAACGAGCGGATGCGCTTCCCGCTACCAGGAGTGGGCACATTTTTACCGGAGTTTCTGGCGTTCACGACGGAGCGCGTCGTGCAGACGATACGGCAGGCGCGGCAGCGCATGCGCCCCGCGATGCTTGCCATTACCGCCGCCGAGCTGCCGAACCTGAACCGCAATCGGCGCGGTAGGCGACTGTTAGACCGCACGATGACCGTCGCGCGACTGGACGACTCGCGAGGCGAGCCGCTCGCAGCGGTGGTGGTTTTCGCTGCGCATCCGACGATTTACCCCCATACGATGATGCAGGTCTCGGCGGAGTTTCCAGGCGTGGTGCAGACGACGCTAGAGCGCGCGTTGGGGCGCGGCGCAGTCGCGCTGTATCTGAACGGCGCATTAGGGGATGTCTCACCCGTTGCTGATGTGGGCAAAGACCACCACGAGCGCGTGCGAATCTACGGCGCGTCGCTCGCTGCACACGCACAACGCCTGCTACGCAACGCCCAGCCTGCGCTCGCGCGGCTGCGCGTGCATCAGCAGATGGCGCGTTTGCCCGAAGCGCAACCGCACCCTGAGTTCCGAGAGACGACAGGGCGCGACTACAAAGTGCCCGAATCGTTGCTGCGACAGTTGGTGCGGGAGATAGTGCCCGAAGCCGCGCCTGTAAGCCTGCTCGCGCTGGGCGACTTGCTGCTGGTTGGCTTTCCGGGCGAGCCAATTAGCTCGCTGGGGCTGCAGGCGCGCGAGTTGGGTCGCGAGGCAGGCTTTCGGTATGTTACGCCCGTCGCGCTTGTCAACGACTGGATTGGCTACATCCTCACCCGCCACGAGTACCTCAAGGGCGGCTACGAGGCGACGGTCTCGTTCAACGGGCCCGACGCGGGCGAGGCGGTTATGGGCGCCGTGCGGGCAGGGATAGGCGCACTACGCGGCTGAGTCGCTCGCTGACGGCTTCCGTACAGGCAGAGTGCCCGCGTTCCCCGCATGGCTCCACTGTCCAGTTCGTCATCCTGCGCGCGAATCGTCCCTCCGCTCTAACTCGTCCAGCACGGCGAACACCTCGGCAGGCTTGAGTTCCAGCCCTGCCAGCACCTGCGAGGCGACAACCTGTTCACCCGAAAACCAGCCCAGCGAACGATAATCACTCGCCTCACGCACTTGCACCTCAATCGCTCGCTTGTCTATATCCACCAGCCACACTTCGGGCACGCCCAGTGCGTGATAATCCTGCAGTTTCTCGCTCCAGTAGGTGTAGGTGTCCGACGGCGAGAGGATTTCAATCACTAAGTCGGGGGCGAACTCCAGGCGCGGCTGCTCTTGCAAGTGTGCCCAATCTTGGAGACGTTCGCGCGACAGGAAAAACAGGCCGGGCTGGCGTGTGCGCACAGGCGCACGACGAATCACAAAGTCAAATGGGGCGGTAAACAATCCACCCAGCCTATTGGTCGCAGCGAATGGCGCGATTTGCTTGATGAGTTGCGTCACAATTGCTTGATGTTTCAATCTCGGGCTTGCCAAAGGGATCACCTCGCCGTCGATGATTTCGTAGTGCGTCAGGTCTTCGGGCAGGTTCAGGTAGCCCTCCCAGTCTACAATCCAGCGTTCCGTAGTCGGTTGCGTGGTTGTGATAGCCATAAGACACCCCCATTAGAGCGCGGCTTCGCCGCGTTCGCCTGTGCGGATGCGCACGACCTCCGCCACATCCGCGATGAAGATTTTGCCGTCCCCGATTTCGCCTGTCTGCGCCGCCTCGATAATCGCGCTGACGACCTCCTCGACGCGCTCGTCGGGCACAACGATTTCGATTTTGATTTTGGGCAGGAGGTTCAGCGTGTAGGTGCTGCCGCGATACTTCTCGGTGTGCCCCTGCTGGCGTCCGAACCCGCGCACATCGGCGACGGTCATCCCGTAGATGCCGATGTCGTTCAGCGCCTCTTTGACCGCCTCGAATCGGATGGGGCGGATGATTGCCTCGATTCGTTTCATCGCGGCGTCGCTTTCAGTTTACCCCACATGAAGTCGCGCAGCGCATAGATTAGGTCTGTGCCGATTAAATCGACGCCTGCGTCCCAGAGGGCTTCCCACACGGGTGGGATGTCAGGTGCGCCCCAGAAGCGGAGTTTGTAGCCTTTTGCGTGCGCGCGGCGCAGAACCTGTTGCAGTTGCTCGCGTTCGGCGTCGGGGAACGCGCCGCGTCCGTTCCAGCGGAACAGTTTCACCCAACTGTCGCTGACCCACGGCATTAGCGTTGCGGGCGCGTTGCCGTCCAAGTCGGGCAGGCGTCCGTCGTAGCCGATGAAGCGCACGCGCTCGCGCCCAAGTCGCTCCAGCGCGACGCGATTGCCCGACAACACCGCCGTCACAGCGCGGGGGTAAACGCGCGTCCCCTCGTAGCGGGTTAGCAGGTCATCGTAGTGGGCAAGAGTCTTGTGCAGCGCGTCGTAGGTAGGCTGTGCTTCACTTTTGACATCGATGAGTAGGTAAAAGTGGGGCGCGTCGGGGTAGATGCGCCCGCGGAACTGGCGGGCGCGCTCGCGCAACGGCGCAAGGTACAGCGACTCCAGCGTGCGCTCGTGGCGCAACTCGTGCAGGTCGTGCCCCACCAGCAGTTGATCGCGCACCAGAAAGATGTCCGCCTCCACGCTGCAGAAACCGCACGCCAGCGCGTCCAGCAAGGGACGCTTGCGCCAGTAGTCGTTGTGGGAGTGGGCGCGGGGCAGGGGCATCATGAGGAGTCCTCGTCGGCGTCTGGGGGCGGGTCCTTAGCGTCTTCAGGTGGTTTAGGCGGTGGGGCGGCGGGCGCAGCGCGTAGGATATGCACGCGCACTTTGCGCCTGCCGAACTGCAACGCCTGCTGGCGCGTGGCGTAGCACAGGTCGATCTTACGCCCACGAATTGCGCGCCCTGTGTCAGCGGCGATTGCCATCCCGTAGCCCTCGATATACAACACTGTACCCAGCGGAATCACACGCGGGTCTACGGCGACCAGTCCGTAGCCTGCAGGTAGCCCTGTGGCAGTGCGTCCTGTGCCTGTGCCGCCGCCGCTGCGATGTGGGGTGTACGCGCTGGCGTGCATTTCGAGAACTTTCACGGTGCGGAACGCAGCGCTCCTCCCCACTGTGCCGCGCGAGGCGATATGCCCGTGAACGCCGATTTCGTAGATGCGCGGCTGCGGCGGCTCAATCACATCCTCACGCACCTTGACGCGCCGTACCTCCTTACCGTTGCGGTAATAGACGCGCCAAATGATATGGCTCTCGCCAGGCTTACCTTCTGCTTTCAGCACGCGATGGCGCGGGGGTAGACGCCGATTCACTTCAAACAGGGTGGGCGGCGGCGTCTGCACGCGCTCGTCCACAATCTTGACGATCGTACCTTTCGGGGCAGTGCGCGGCTCTTTGGCGCAGCCCAGCGCGCAGAGCGCGACTATGCCCACACCTACCAGCAGCCCGCGCCACAACCTAACCCAACAAGCGTTGTTTCGCTGTCGCATTCTTGCCTCCTTTGGCGTCCCAGTTCATGCCCCTATCGATATAGGCGCACACGCGCAAGGTCGGCGACAGTTGCTCTCACGCATTCGCCATCGACAGCGTACCTTATCGCGTGGAGGGTAGTATACCTGATTGAGGTGGCAAACTTTAGTCTCTCCCCGCATGCGGGAAGGGCGGGGGTAGAGGCAAGCCTTCCCCACAGGATCGGTCTACGCCTTGCGTCGCCCAGTTGCCCAGCATGCGCGTGGCGACTCCTGAGGTACACTCTGGCGCGGAGGTGATGAGCAGTGGCTTTCAAAGGTACCGTGCGTGGCTCTGTGATCGAACTGGACGAACCGCTGGTGTTGCCCGAAGGCACGCGCGTGCAACTTGAGATTGTCGGGATTGGCGACCCGCCGTTGCCGAAAGGCTCGCCGCAGTTGGTGTTGCAACTGCTGGCGGGAACGCTTACCGAAGAGGAAGCAGAGGCGATTCGCCAAGCGATTGCTGAAATGCGCCGCGCCGATTTGGAGTTTTGGGAATACAACATCTGGATTCCCCCAGAAGACTAAGCCTTTCGCCCCCAAGTGCCCAGAATGCGCTGGGCGACTAACTCTGCGGAAATCAGCGTCATCGGGATACCGTTGCCAGGCTGCGTGCTTGCCCCGACCAAGTAGCAGTTGCGGAACGGCGTCTGTACCGACGGGCGGAACGCCGTGGACTGGAAGAAGGTATGCGCAATCCCGAACGCCGCGCCCTGCCACAGCCCCATCGCCTGCCACTCGTGCGGGGTCAGCATCTCCACGAACTGCATCCGCTCGCGCTTGAGTCCGACGCGCTCGATGACCGTCTGCAGCACGCGCGGCGCGGCGGCGCGGGCGTCCTCGCCCGTCAGGTTCGGCACGGGAACCAGCACATAGAGGTTCTCACAGCCTGCGGGCGCGTCGGCGGGGTCTGTGCGATTGGAAAGGCAGGTGTAAAACGACGGGTCGCTGGGCACACGGTTCTCTTGAAACAGTTCGCGCAGGTTCGCCTCAAAATCGTGGCTGAAGTAGACATTGTGGTGCAGTTGGTGGGGCAGCGGCTCGGTGTAGCCGATGTAGAACATCAGCGCGCTGCACGAGTTGCGGAAGTTGCGCGTGGCGTAGGGCGTCGGCGGCAGCAGCTCGCGGTAAGCGGTCGGCGCGTCGGCGTTGATGACCACATAGTCGGCTTTGAGTACCTCGCCCGACGCGAGGCGCGCGCCCACGGCGCGCCCGCTTTCAATCAGCACTTCCTGCACGCGCTGGTTGAGGTAAATCTGCGCGCCTTCCTCGCGGGCAATCCGCGCGACGGCTTCGGGCAGGCGGTGCATCCCCCCGCGCGGATACCACACGCCCTCGCCCGACTCCATGTAGGTCAGCACGCCGTAGACCCACAGCGCGTCTTTGGGCGACAACCCCAGATACATCGTCTGGAACGAGAACAGCATCTGCAGGCGCGGGTCGCGCACATAGCGCCCAACGCGCCACCAGAGGTTGCTTAGCAGCCGATGGCGCAGCAACAGCCCGACTTGGTACGGCGTGAACAGGTCAGCGAGGCTGTCGTACTGACGACGCACAAACGCGGGCACGACAGCGTGGTACATCGCGCTGAGGTCTGCCATCAGGCGCAGGTAGCCCGGCACTTCGTTGGGGCTGATTTTGCGGGCGATCTCGCGCGTCATGCGGGCGATGTTCGGCGTGGAGTCGAACACCGTGCCGTCGCCGAAGTAGACGCGATACGACGGGTCAATCAGCGCGAGGTCGAGGTAGTCCTCCACGCGGCGGTTGAGGTCGGCGAAGAGGCGTTCCAGCGGTTCGAGCATCATCAGCAGCGTGGGACCTGTGTCGAATCGGTATCCGTCGCGGCGCAGCTCGCCGATGCGCCCGCCGACTTGGGGGCGCGCCTCGAACACGGCAACCTCATAGCCTGCGTTTGCCAGGCGCGCGGCGGTCGCCAGTCCGCCCATCCCCGCGCCTACGATAACGACCGTTTTCATACGCAGGAAAGTGTACCTAATGGGTGGGGTGTGTGCGCTTACTGCTCGCCGCGCAGCCGCTTGAGGGTGGCGACCTGCTCCTGCTCGGACACGACAGGCGTTGCGGTTTCGGGCATACAGGGATTATACCCGACTCGGCGAAACACACCTATAGCAGCAGGAAAGGCGTCCCGCGCGGCGTATCCCCCACAGCCCAAGCAAGGAGGCGACGATGCGAAGCAGGAAGCTTTTGGGACTTTTCAGTGGGCTATGCGTGCTGTTGCGCCTTGCCTATTCAGGTGAGGCGCTTGACGAGCGGGTGCAGCTGACAGGTGTGCTGCGCGTGCAGTGGGGCGATGTACAAGGCGATCAGGGCAGCGACGGGTTCAGCGTGCGCTTGGCGCGGCTTGGTGCGCGGTTTCAGGTCGACGAGCAGACCACGGGCAATCTTCAGGTGGAGTTCGCTTCGGGTGAGGCGGGACGCGCGGCAGACTTGCTGGACGCATTTGTTGCGTGGCGCCCCAGAGCGGAGATTACAGTTTTCGTGGGGCAGATGCTTGCACCGCTGTTTTACGATGTGCGCGAGCGGATTGTGATTCTTGACACGCTGGAGCGGGGCAACACGACGCGCACTCTCTTCGCGGGGGCGCGCCTGCGTGGGGGCTATGTCGCCTACCGCGTGAACGCACAAAACACGCTGGAGGTGGGCGTCTGGAACAGCCTCACCTATCGCGACCCGCAACTGAATGCGTCGGGTGGGCAAGCGGCGGTCGCAGGCACGCTTAGCTGGCGCTATTGCAGCGGCGACACGCAGTTCGCCATCGGCGGGCTGGTCGGTAGACGCCCCCGCCTGCAGGCGCGCGACGCGAACAACACCCCCATCGAAGTGCCCGACAGCGACCGCCGTATCTTCTACGCCGAACTGGAGCAGCGCATCCCGAACACACCGCTGAAAATCCGTGCGGACTACATCTGGGGACGCGACCGTAACCCAGCAGGTGGAACCGCGCCGCGATTCCTGAACCCCAGCGACCTGCAGACGGTGTTCCTGTACGCCCTCTACGAGCCGAACCCGCGCAACCAGATTGTGCTGGCGTGGGAGGACTTCGACCCGAACACCGAGCGCGGCGGCGATCGCCTGAAGACTCTCTCGCTGACCTATCACTACTTCGTGCAGGAGAAGGTGCGCCTCAGCCTGCGCTACGAAGGCAACACCGAAGAGCGCGGCAACCGCATCGCCAACGACCGCGTGATCCTGGCAGCGCAGTATCGGTTCTGACGCCAGAGACGCCCCCGCTGGGGTATACTCTCCGCCGTTAGGGAGGCACTTATGGCAACTTACGAAGCGGATGTGGTGGTGCTGGGCGCGGGACCAGGCGGTTATGTGGCTGCTATCCGCGCAGGGCAACTCGCCAAAGAGCATGGCGGCAGCGTTATCTGTATCGAACGCGAGTATTTAGGTGGAACCTGCCTCAACTGGGGCTGTATCCCCAGCAAAGCGATGATTGCCCACGCTGAGCGCTACCAGCATGTGCTGCACGCAAAAGAGATGGGCATCCTGATTAACGGCACAGTAGACTACGACTTCGAGCAGATGCAGGCACGCAAAAACAAAATCGTGCAGACCCTGCGCGGCGGGATTGGCATGCTGTTTAAGAAAAACGGCGTGCAGAGCATCGAAGGCACAGGCAAACTGATTGACCCCCATACCATCGAGGTCACGCGCCCCGACGGAAGCAAAGACCTCGTGCGCGGCAAGAATATCATCCTCGCGACTGGCTCCAGCGTGATGAAAATCAACATTCCTGGGCTGGAAGGCGAGAATGTGTGGACGAGCGACGATGCGGTGAACGCGCCGTTTGTGCCCGACAGTATGCTGATTCTGGGCGCGGGCGCGGTCGGTGTGGAGTTCAGCTTCGTGTTCAACGCGCTGGGTGGCCATGTCACGGTCGTGGAGATGATGCCCCACATCCTGCCCACCTTCGACGAGGAGATTGCCAAAGAGGCAGAACGCGCCCTGTCGAAGCAGGGGATCCAGTTCATCACGGGCAGCACGCTCAAGTCCGCCGAGCGGGTCGGCGACCGCTGGCGCTGCTATGTGGAGACGCCTAACGGAATCCAGCAGTTCGATGTGCAGGTGGTGCTGATTGGCGTCGGGCGCAAGCCGAATGTAGACGGCATCGGGCTGGAGACGGTCGGCATCCAGATGAACAAGCGATATGTGGCAGTCGACGAATCCATGCGCACGAATATCCCGCACATCTACGCGATTGGCGACATCACGGGAATTGCGCCGCTGGCGCATGTGGCGAGCATGCAGGGCATCGTCGCCGCCGAGAACTGCTTCGGCGCGGCGCGCAGGATGGACTACCGCGCTGTGCCGAATGTGGTCTACACTGTGCCTGAGGTGGCGGGCGTCGGGCTAACCGAGCAGCAAGCGCGCGAGCAGGGCTACGAGGTGCGCATCGGCAAGTTCCAGCCGCGCATCTTGGGGCGCGCGATGGCGGTCGGCGAGCGCGACGGGCTGGTCAAGGTGGTCGCCGACGCCAAGTACGGGCAGATTCTGGGCGTCCACATCTGCTGCAGCCACGCCAGCGACCTGCTGCAGGAGGCAGTGCTTGCCATCAAGCTCGAAGCGACGCTCGATGAGCTGGTGGACACCATCCACCCGCACCCGACGATGGTGGAGGCGCTGATGGAAGCCTTCCACGATGCGGCAGGGCACTGCATCCACAAAGCATAGCACGCGCCTTGCAATGCGGAAGCAAAGCGCGTGCTGAGGCTTGCAAGCCAACCACAGGTCGGGGGCGTCCGCGCATGTAGAGCGACACGGAGTGGACGCCGCAGGAGGAGGCGAACGACTGTCGCTTTTTGTGAAGTCTGGTTCGGCGATTGGTAAGTGCCTTCGCGCTATACAAGTAGCCCCCCACCCGCGCGGGGGCAGGGGGCTTCGAAGCGGTACTCCGTGCGGTTTATTCGCTGCTGCCGAAGCCGAACAACACCGTCAGCAGGTCAGCGTCGTCGATGATACCGTCGCCGTTCACATCACCGAAGATCATCGTCTGCGACGCTACCGTCGGGCTGCACGGATCGATGCTCCAGCCGCCTGCGCGATCGAAGGTGACCTTCAGCCCGTTGTCCCAGCGGCGCACGGTGATAGAGGCAATTTCATTGGACACAGGCAGAGTGAACCGTCCGTTCTCATCCAAGTAGGTGGTGAAGCGCGAGGTGAATGGGTTCTGAGGATCAGAGTCGTTGACCACCTCCACATCGACGATGTTGCGGCGGAGGGCTTCCTCGATTCCCTCGTCGGGGTCGCCTGCAGGATCGTCGTCAAACTCGAACGCGAGCGGGTCGCTTGGCTTCGCGCGGTTGCTTAGTGCGCCCATATCCACAGTGCCCGCGAAGTTGTGCGTGCCGCGAATAGCAAGGTAGAACGACCCCTGTGGCAGCCCTGAGAACACGGAACCCCCAGTGACGGCGGTGAAAGCGGTCGGGGGCGTTGCGAGGCGGAAGTAGCCACGCCCCGACAGCATCGAAACATTGCCAGGCGTGCTGTTGGCAATCAGGGGACCGATGTTCGCCAGGTTAATCGTGGAATTCAGTGTGTTCGGAGTAGCCGCCACCCAGAACGCCTTGGGCACTGGCAGGCTGGGACTCACAGGAACCGTGACCAGAAAGATTCCAAAGCCTTGCACAGGCGGAATGTTCAGAGTCAAAGTCGCACCTGCGATGGGCGTACCAGCCGCCGTACCGAATAGCCCATTCCACGGGTGGATGTCCAGTCGCAACTCTAAGGTTCCGCCAAAAGCATCCGTGGAGAGCAGGGCAAAGGTAATCTCGGAGATACAGGCGACGGGGGTCGTTGTATCGTACCCGAACTGACCTGGATCGGGCGCGCCGCCCAGCAGCACCACATCGTCGCCAAGAGTGCGTCCGCCTGTGAAGCTGAAGAACGACAAGCCGTACGCGCCAGCATCGTTCCAGCGAGCGAACATAGTCTGCAGGTAGACATACGGGTCGGGGGTTGACCCAGCGGGCTGGAAGTCGCCGCGCAGGTCGATTCGGTGGATTGTCGGGCGTCCTGTGAAGGTGACGGTGCGGACGCCTTCCTCGGTCAGCGTCGGCGCAGAAACTGCCTTCTGCGCAAAAGCGGCGCTTGTCAACGCCATCGTCGTCAGCGCTACCGCGCTCAGTAGAGTTAAGCCTTTCATGCTATGACCTCCTAAGGTGAGATTTGCCTGCCTATGGCAGGCTCCTTCAATTGTACCCTACTTCTCACGAAAAATCAACAGCTCCGCGCCCGAACTGCCCAGTAATTCTGTCGAATAAGCGCATTTGCGAGGGTTTTGGCGTGGTCTTCGGATTCGCAGAGGGCGGCTTGTGCCGCGCCGCTGCCGCACAGAATCACGCGCAGCGCGCCGCCCTGTTCCAGAAGCGTGCGCAGCTCCGCCAGCGCGGGGATGGCTTGCAGAATCGGCGTGTCGAAGTCGTTGTGCAGCAGTGGGGCGAGGTCGCGGGGCGTGCGAATGGTTGGCAGCAGGCGCGCGAGGCGTTCGGTGTGGTCGGCTCGTGCGTTCGGGCTGACTGCGCCGCGTCCGAGTTGTGCATACGCCCAGCCTGTGGGCACGCCGACCTCGTAGGGCTTCGCCAGCACCCACCAGAAGGGGGGCAGGGTCGGCAAGGGCTGGAGACGCTCGCCCTTGCCCGTTGCGAGGGCGCACCCACCGTTCAGAAAAAAGGCAACATCCGTGCCCAGCTCGCAGGCGAGCGCATAAAGCGCGTCGTCGGGGAGGGCGCGCTCGTACTGCGCCGCCCACTGGTTAAGCAGGCACAGGGCGCACGCGGCGTCGCTGCTGCCTCCGCCCAGCCCCGCCTGCGACGGGATGCGCTTGAGAAGTGTTGCGTGCCAAGAGTGTTGAACCCCCTCCGTAAGGTTCCCCCTGCAAGCAGGGGGAACCGAGGGGGGTTGGTTCCCCTCGCGAAGCGGGGGGAACCTCATGGAGGGGGGCAAATTCAACATCTCGCCAAATCGCCCCACCGCCTGCCACACCAGATTGCGCGAATCGGTCGGAATCGTCTCGCGCAGGGGCGCGCCGTCAGACGCCTCCACGATGTGAATCGCGCCCCGCGCAGGATTGAGACGGTCGGGCGGGGGCAGCTCCAGCGTCAGCGTATCGCACAGGCTGAGCGTGTGCATGATGCTGGCGACTTCGTGGTAGCCGTCCGCGCGACGCCCCAGCACCTCCAGCGTCAGGTTCAACTTCGCAGGCGCGTGCCCTTCAAGTCTCATCATCACACACAATCCGCAGGTGCAGTTCGCGGAGTTGTTCCTCACTCACGGGCGACGGCGCGCCGAACATCAAGTCCACCATCGCCGTGTTCTTCGGGAAGGCAATCACATTCCGTATCGTTTCGTCGCCTGCGAGCAGCATCACGAGTCGGTCGATGCCGGGGGCAATCCCGCCATGGGGGGGCGCGCCGTACTCGAACGCCTCCAGCAGATGTCCGAACCGCTCCTGAATCTCGGCGTCGGAGTAGCCCAGCAGGTGGAAGATTTTGTCCTGCAGGTCGCGCCGATGGATACGGATACTACCGCTGGCGAGTTCGTGCCCGTTACACACGAGGTCGTAGCAGTTCGCGCGTACCTTGCCTGGGTCAGTATCCAACAGCGGGATGTCTTCCTCGCGGGGCGCGGTGAACGGGTGGTGCGACGGGTTCCAGCGTCCTTCGTCTTCGTCCCACTCCAGCAGCGGGAAGTCCACCACCCACGCGAACGCCATCAAGTTTGGGTCTGCCAGTCCCAGCTCGTGCCCCATGCGGTGGCGCAGGCGGCTCAGGCACTCGTTCACCACTTTGGGCGCGTCGGCAACAATTGCTACCAGGTCGCCTACCTGTGCGCCTGTGCGCTCGCGAATTGCCTGCAGTTCCCCTTCCGAAAGGAACTTCGCGATGGGGGAGCGCACTCCGTCGGCAGTAAAGGCGATCGTCGCCAGCCCTTTCGCGCCGAACCGCTTGACAAACTCGGTCAGCTCGTCGATCTGCTTGCGTGAGTAGTCGGCGCAGTTGGGTAGGCAGAGGGCTTTCACCATCCCGCCCGCTTCTATCGCGCTTCGGAACGCCTGAAACTCTGTCTGGCGCAGCAGGTCGGTCAGGTCGTGCAGTTCCAGTCTGAAGCGCAGGTCGGGTTTGTCCGTGCCGTAGCGGGCGATGGCTTCGTCATAAGTCAGGCGCGGGAAGGGCTTCAGCACACGCTTGTCCGTGCAGGTTTCAATCATCCCGATGTAAAGTTCCTCGATGAGGTTCAGGATGTCGTCTTGGGTGACGAACGACATTTCGAGGTCGAGTTGGGTGAATTCGGGTTGGCGGTCGGCGCGGGGGTCCTCGTCGCGGAAGCAGCGGGCGATTTGGAAGTACCGCTCCACGCCTGCGACCATCAGCAGCTGCTTGAGTTGCTGGGGCGACTGCGGCAGCGCGTAGAACTTGCCTGGATAGAGGCGGCTGGGCACGAGGTAGTCGCGCGCGCCTTCAGGCGTGCTTTTGATGAGGATGGGCGTTTCGATCTCCAGAAAGCCGCGCGCGGAGAGGAAATCGCGCATATACTTCACGATGCGGTGGCGCAGCTCGAGACGCTGGTACATCGCGGGGCGGCGCAGGTCTAAGTAGCGATAGCGCAGGCGGATACTTTCGTCCACCTCCAAGTTCTCCTCGTTCAGTTGGAACGGCGGCGTTTTGGAGGGGCTGAAAATGTGCAGCGCGCGCGCGAACACTTCAATCTCGCCTGTGGCGAGTTTGGGGTTCTCTGCGCCAGGGCGTCGGCGGCGCACCTCGCCCTCAATCGCGACGCAGTACTCGACGCGCAGGTCGCTGGCGCGCTCTACCAGCGCCGTATCGATAGAAGGGTCAAACACCACCTGAACCAAGCCTGTGCGGTCGCGCAGGTCTACGAACACCAATCCGCCCAGGTCGCGGATGCGATGCACCCAGCCGTTCAGGCGTACCGTCTGCCCGATATGCTCTGGGCGCAGAATGCCGCACTCGTGCGTCCGCTGCCAAGTCGCCTTCATACGCGGGCAAGATTGTACCCGCTAGGAACCCGTGTATCAGGTACAATCTTCCCCGCGCAAGGAGCAAGACGCTATGGCTATCTTAGTCAACGCCGATTCGAAGGTGCTGGTTCAAGGAATTACAGGGCGCGAAGGGGAGTTCCACACGCGCCAGATGTTGGAGTACGGCACGAAGGTTGTCGCGGGAGTCACGCCAGGCAAAGGCGGGCAGGAGGTCGCGGGCGTGCCCGTGTTCGATACGGTTAAGCAGGCGGTGCGCGAGACGGGCGCGAATGTCTCCTGTATCTTCGTGCCTGCGCCGTTCGCCCCTGACGCCATCCTGGAGGCTGCCGACGCGGGCATCGAACTCATCGTGTGCATCACGGAAGGCATTCCCGTGCAAGACATGGTGCGTGTGATGAGTTATATCAAGCGTTGCACGCGCAGCCGCGTGATTGGACCCAACTGCCCTGGACTGACCACCGCCGAAGAGTGTAAGGTCGGCATTATGCCTGGCATGCTGTTCAAAAAGGGGAACATCGGGCTGGTGTCGCGCAGCGGCACGCTGACCTACGAGATTGTGTACGAACTGACGCAGGCGGGGCTTGGGCAATCCACCTGCGTGGGGATTGGCGGCGACCCGATTATCGGCACGACCTTTATCGATGTGCTGCCGCTGTTTGAGGCAGACCCGCAGACGGAAGCCGTCGTGATGGTGGGCGAAATCGGCGGCTCGGACGAGGAGATCGCGGCGGAGTATATCAAGCATCACATGACCAAGCCTGTAGTGGGATTCATTTCGGGGCGCACGGCACCACCAGGCAAGCGCATGGGGCACGCGGGCGCGATTATCTCTGGCGGCAAGGGCAGCCCACAGTCCAAAGTCGCCGCGCTGACCGACGCAGGCGTGCCTATCGCCGACACACCCAGCGAAATCCCCCACTTGGTCAAGCAAGCCCTGAAGCGGTAGTCCCATCAGGTAGAATCCTGAACGGCTCAACGCCGAGTCTAACCGATAGGAGGGACGATGATGAAACAGGTACAGGCGATGAACCTGATTCGTGGGCGCTGGCACGAGTCGGCGTCTGGCAAGCGTTTTGAAAGCCTCAACCCTGCGGATACGCGCGAAGTGATTGGCACGGCTCCCTGGTCTGGCGCCAGCGATGTCGACGCGGCGGTACGCGCGGCGCGCGAGGCGTACCCGATGTGGAAAGCGATGTCGCGCGTCAAACGCGGCGAACTGATTGACAACCTTGCCCAACTCATCAAGCGCGACCTGAACGCGCTCTCGGAACTGGTGACGCGCGAGTGCGGCAAGCCCATCAACGAAGGGCGCGCCGATGTCGTGGAGGCGCTGCACATGACGCAGTATGTGGCGGGCATGGCACGCATGCCGCATGGCGAAATCATCGACAGCGAAATCGCCGAAAAGGACGCCTACATCCTGCGCAAGCCGAAAGGCGTCGTGGCGTGCATCACCCCGTGGAACTTCCCCGTTGCTATCCCGCTCTGGACAATCCTGCCCAGCTTGCTGGAGGGCAACACAGTCGTGTTCAAGCCCTCGGAGGATACGCCCATCTGCGGACACGCGTTGGCGGAACTGTTCGTGGAGGCAGGTTTCCCGCCTGGCGTGTTCAATCTGGTGCATGGCCCTGGCGAGGATGCAGGCGATCCGCTGGTGCATCACCCCGAAGTGGATGTCGTGGTGTTCACGGGTTCCTACGATGTCGGGCGCTACATCATCCAGGAGTGCGCCAAGTTGCATAAGTTCGCCGCTGTGGAGATGGGCGGTAAGAACGCCGTGATTGTGCTGGACGACGCGAACTTAGATATCGCGCTCCATGCAGCGATTCTGTCGGCATTCAAGACCAGCGGGCAGCGGTGCGTGTCGTCCAACCGCATTATTATCCACGAGAAACTTGAGCCAGAGTTCACCCCGCGCTTCGTGGAGTTGGCGCAGCGAATCAACATCGGCAACGGGCTGCGCGAGGACACCTTCATGGGACCGCTCATTAACGAGCAGGGCGTGCAGAAGTATCTGTACCACAATCAGAAGGCGATTGAAGAGGGCGCGGAGGTGCTGCTGCCAGGCGGCGTGCTAAAAGAGGGCGAGTACCAGTACGGGCACTTCGTCGCGCCGTTCGTGTACCGTATGCGCCACCGCGCCGATAGCTTCGCGCTCAAAGAGGAAGCCTTCAGCCCGCATGTGGCAATCATCCCCGTCAGCGACATCGACGAAGCCATCCATGTCTACAACGACACCAAGTACGGGCTGGCGATGGCGGTGATTACGGAGGACTACCGCAAGTGGCGCTATGTGCGCGACAACTGCGAGTTCGGCGTGGGGTATGTGAATCTGCCGAGCATCGGCGCGGAGGTGCATCTGCCCTTTGGCGGGGTCAAAGGCAGCGGGAATGGGCATCCCAGCGCATCTGCGCTGTTCGACGCCGTTACGCATAAGGTCGCCTTCACGGTCAACCACTCTACGGAAATCAAGATGGCGCAGGGCTTGAGCGCGAAGATCGGATAAGGTGTGCGCGCCTCGCACCTTTTGCCCTTGCCCGCAGGCGGGCAAGGGGGATTATGGAGTGCGGAAGCGAAGCTTCCGCCCAACGCTGAAGCTGACGCTTCAGCACTCTAAAAGGGTCGGGCGCGCGGCTTTCTTCCCCCGCGAGGCAGGTCGATGCAGGAGTAGCAGGAATCTGCTCCTTTGTGCCGAAGTGCGCACCTATGCCCACAACGATAGTTCGCGAGCGCAAGCCGAGCGCGCCGCCTGTGCCTTTTGGCGAGGTGCAAGGGGTAGACCTATGTGACCGCGCCGCCCTGCGTCGCCTCATTCCAAAGGCAGGACAAGCATGGCGCACCGTGCCCCCCGTCAACGCCTACGAACTACAGCAACGCTGCGAGTGGCTGAGCAAGCGCAGCATCAAGACGCATAGCAAACTCTTCGCGCTGCGCTTGGCAATCAGCATGTGCGACCTGACAACGCTGGAAGGCGCGGACACTGCAGAGAAGGTGCGCCGTCTGTGCAGCCGCGCGCGCAACCCCTACACGCCGCATGCGGGCATGCCCGACGCCGAGACGGTCGCTGCGCCGCCCGTCGCCGCCGTGTGCGTGTACCCCAACTTTATCGCCGTCGCCAAAGACGCCCTGCAGGGCACAAACATCAAGGTCGCCGCCGTCGGTACGGCGTTCCCGTCGGGGCAGTACCCATTCCACCTCCGCTTAGCAGATGTGAAGTGGGCAATCCGCGAAGGTGCGGACGAAATTGACATGGTGATCAATCGCGGCGCGTTCCTGCAGGGCGACTATCGGCGCGTTTTTGACGAGATCGCGAAGGTAAAAGACGCCTGCGGCGAGCGCGTCCATCTGAAGGTGATTCTGGAGACAGGTGAACTGGGGGATTACGACGCGATTCGCAAAGCGTCGCATATCGCGCTCATGGCGGGGGCGGACTTCATCAAGACCAGCACGGGCAAGATTCAGCCTGCGGCGACCCTGCCCGCGACGCTCGTGATGCTGGAAGCCATCCGTGACTTTCACGACGCGACAGGGCGCGCCGTCGGCATGAAACCTGCGGGGGGCATCCGCACCGCCAAAGACGCCATCCGCTACCTGGTGCTGTTGCACGAAACGCTCGGCGCAGAATGGCTCACGCCCAACCGATTCCGCTTCGGCGCGAGTTCGCTGCTGAACGACCTACTGCGCCAGCTGGTCAAACAACTAACAGGCGCTTACCGCGCCGATGACGAGTTCGCATATGACTGACCATCCAGTCAAATTCCTCACCTTGGCAGCAGGAAACTGCAAACGGGTGTATAATACAGGTCGAGCGGAAATGCAACCATTCGTACACGGAACCGAGCGGCTTGGCGCAGATTGTGGCAGCATGGGCAACAACGCCCTCCGCCATCTGAAAATCCTGCCCGCAACAGTGTGCCGACACACTCCCTATTTCTGGAACACCGAAATAATGTTCCAGAGTCTATAAACCTGTGAGGAGGAGATACTATGCGAAGGGGCTTCACTCTCATCGAACTGCTGGTCGTAATCGCGATTATCGCCATCTTAGCGGCGATACTGTTCCCCGTGTTTGCGCAAGCGCGCGAAAGTGCGCGTAAGACTCAGTGCCTTAACAACGGGCGCAATTGGGCAACTGCCGTGCAGATGTATCTGACGGACAACGATGAGCGTTTTCCGATTGCCATCTATCGCGCCCGCAACCGAACCAATCAAGAGTGTGAATACACGATGATGACTGCCGTCGAGCCATATATCAGAAACCGCGACACCCTGCGCTGCCCTTCAGATCCTCAGCCGCTGAACTTTCACGATGGCGCGCGTGGCTTATCTGGGGTAGGCGCGCCAGGAGGCGAATGTAGCGAAATGCGTGAGCTCAGCTACATGTTCAACTTCGAGCTGGCTCGACCAGGCGACCACCCGTTGAACACGGAATGGCGCACGAACCCCAAACCTTCCGCCACTCTCGCCCAGATACCCTTCCCTGCGGAGACCAGTGTCATCTTCGATGGGCATCTGGTGGTGGTCTTCAACGGCAACTGTGGGTCGGTAGTCGGCATGGGATTGATTGACACTTCTGTGCAAGCGCGCCATCAGGAGATGGCGATTACGAACTTCGTCGATGGGCACGCGAAAGTCGTTAAGGCGCGCAAAGACCGACCGAACTGCACTTACAGCTACTTGGTCGGCTACCAACAGCTGAGGTCAGCCCAGCCGTGGTGCATCGGTGAAGGACCGTACACGCGTCGCTGTGGGGAAGCAAATCCGCGCACTTGTCAGTATGAGCTGGAAGGTGTCGTGGACGAGGATCCACGGGGTAAGTGCTACCGACCGCTGTACCCGTAGATGACGCTTACCTATCGCGCATGGGCGGTGCTGAGCGCGGGCGGGCTGGTTGCCCTGTTGGGCGCCGCCCGCCCCGACCTGTTGGGGCTGACTCTGCTGATTGACCTACTGGCAGTGGTCGCAATCGCGGTGGACGCGCTGAGCTTGCCCCGCGCCGATGCGTTCCGTGTGCAGCGCCGCCACGAGCGCGTATTGTCGCTCGGCGCGGAGAACCGCATCGAGCTGACGCTGACGCATCGCCTGACCACGCCGCGCCATGCCCGCCTGCGCGACGAGCCGCCCCCCCTGTGCGACTATGACCAGCGCGAGTTTGCACTGATGTTGCAGCCCGACCAGCCTGCAGAGGTCGTCTATCACCTCACGCCGCGCTATCGGGGTGAGGCGCGCTTCGAAGACGCCTTCCTGCGCGTGGAGGGGCGGTTCCGCCTAACCACACGCGACTACCGCTTGCCCGCTCGCGAAAGCGTGCCCGTCTACCCCAACCTCTTGCAACTGCGCGAGTATGACCTGCTGCGCCATCGTGGACGCCTACAACTGATGGGCTTCCGCCAGCTGCGCCTGCGCGGGCAGGGCACAGAGTTCGAATCGCTGCGCGAATACACCCTCGACGACGAGTTCCGCCGCATCGACTGGAAGGCGACCGCGCGACGCGGTAAGCCCATCGTGCGCGACTACCAGACCGAGCGCAGCCAAAATGTGATCCTGCTCTTGGACGCAGGGCGCACGATGCTGGCAGAGGTGGAGGGCAAACGCAAGTTCGACGCCGTGCTGAACGCCGCGCTGATGCTGGCGTATGTCGCCGTGCAGATGGACGACAAGGTCGGCGCGCTGGTATTCGCCGACGAGGTAGACCTCTTTAGCCCGCCCCAGCGCGGCAGAGCGCAGGTCGGCAAGCTGGTGGACGCGCTGCACGATGCCGAGCCGCGCATGGTGGAATCGGACTACCTGTATGCGGCGACCTACTTGGCGAAGCGGTGGCGCAAACGCTCGCTGATTGCGCTGTTTACAGACCTGATTGACCCCGACGCCTCGCGGATGGTGCTGCACGCGGTAGGCGCGCTGCGGCGGCAGCACCTGTGCGTCGTGATTACCGTCGCCGACCCGCGCCTGCACCGCTGGAGCCAGCAACCACTCGACGCGCCCAGCGACCTCTACCGCCGCGCTGTCGCCCTGCAAACGCTCAACGACCGCATGGCAGCGATTCGCGCCTTAGAGCGCATGGGCGTTCACTGCATCGACGCCGAGCCTGACACCCTCGTCGCCGCGCTGGTGAACCACTACCTGCAGGTCAAAGCGCGTGGCGGGCTATAACGGCGCTCAGCGGTGGGAGCCGTGCTCTCGCAAGTTATATTACATCGCCTGCAGCAACTCCAGCATCTGGCGGTCTAACTTGTGCCCGCGCCATGACTGGTACTCCACATCGGCGCGGTCGCTGTCGATAACGCCGAACGGGCCGCGGAAGTTCCACAGCGCCCAGCCCCAGCCCGCCTGCTGCCACAGCGCCAGCAGGTCGCGCATCCACGCCAGCACGACCGTGTGTGGGGTGAACCTGTACGCGCCGAACTCGCCGACCATGACGCCGACGCCGCGCTGCTCCAACGCCTTCCATGGGGCGTAGTAGCGCTCCCACAGGCGCGCCTTGTCCCACACGGTCTCGCCCTCGCGTAGGGGGTACTCGCGCGGCGGCTCCATTTGGTCTGCGCCAGGCACCCACTCCGCGCGGTAGTGGGTCAGGCGGAAGGGCTGATAGCCGCGCGTCGCCTGCGCCACCTGCAGCGGAGCAAGGTCTCCGTTGGGCGTCATGCCCCAATCGCGCCCGTCGCACACAATCAGGCGGTCGGCGTCCTCCTTGCGTATCGCCTCCACGACGCGCTCGACCACTTTGCGGTGCGGCTCAGCGTCCACATTCGCAGGCTCGTTGAACAGGTTGAAGCTCAGTTGGCGGTTCGGCTTGCCTTTGTAGCGTTTGGCGAACTGCGTCCAGTGGTGAATACAGAGCCGTTGCGCCTCCTCATCCTTCCAGAGGTTCAGTGGCTCTGGGGGTGAGGCGACCGTGTAGCCAGGCGCGCGATGGAAGTTGAGCATCACATGGATGCCGTACTTCTCGCCGAACTGCACGGCGCGGTCAATCTCGCGCAGCTCGGCTTCCTTGAGGCGGTAGGGGTTGTCGGGCTCCGTCCAGATGCGGTAGTCCAGCGGCAGGCGCACGAAGTTGAAGCCCAACTCGGCAATCCACTCGAAGTCTTTCTCTTCAAACGGGCGGTTGCTCCACTCCAGTCCGAACTTGTTCAGAAGATTGAACCCGCGCCAGCGTGGGAGCTTGCGCGGGGTCGCCTCTGGCAGTGCGCGTTGGGTCATAGCGACGGGAAGTGTACCCCATCGGGTATCCTATCCTCCCGATGTGGCGGTTGTGGTGTTGAGTGTGGTTGGCAAGCGTGGTTGCGAGTGCGTTCCCCCAAGCGTTGCCACCGTCGGCCACGCTTGTGCGGTGCCCAGGGAGCTGGAAGAAAGCGTCGAGAAGTCGCTACCTCTCGCCCGCAAGCAACAACACCTCGGCGACAATCCGCTCACTCAGGAAGAAACCTCTCTCTGTAAGCCTCTCCAGATAGTCTCTCACAGTGTCAATATGCCCCAGCTGCTTCAGTAGCAGAAGGTGCCCGAGGATACCGCGTGTTTTTAGTCCCAGCCGCTGTGCAACTTTGCGCCCTCGATAGTCGTCCATCAGCACGAGGGTAATCCCACTTTCCAACGCAAGAGCAATCACCTCCGCCTCGCCTCCTTCAGCCGCTGTGCCGATGGCAGCTGCAAGGGTAGCGTCAGACACTTGGGCGCGTTCAATCACCCCTATTTTTGCAACGGCAGCTAATTCTTCCTCACTTGCACCCTCGGCGAACTCATCCCATACTCGTTCTGGAACCAGAACTTTCGTGTGGACTTGCTCAAGCGTCTCGAGCAGCTCCAGCCACTGTAGCGCAATGAGGAACGAAGTGTCAGCGACAGCCTCTACCCTTCGTGCATCTGCCATCGGATGGATTCGACATCGTGGTCAAGCTCGCTGGGAGGGTAGTTGAGAGCGGGCAGTCCCAAGCTCGCGAGAAACGGGAGAAACTCACGCACAGGCATTTGCGCCAATTGCGCTGCTTGTGTTAGTGTCAGAACGCGGCGCGCGTAGAGTGAGGCGGCAAGCGCTCGACGCGCTTCCACCCCCAACGACTCGGCGGAGTAGCCTGCCAACTCCAGCGCGTGCTGCAGGCTCTCAGGTATCTGAACATTCAGCGAGAGGCTCATCAACGAGATTGTACCCCATCGGGTATCCTATCCTACCGATGTGGCGGTTGTGGTGTTGGGTATGGTTGGCAGGCGTTTTCGCGAGCGCGTTCCCCCAGTCGTTGCCGCCGTCGGTCGCACTCACGCGCCGCATGGGGCTGGAAGGGCGCGTGATGTGGGTGGACGCAACGGCAAACCTGTCGTGGCTCATCGACCGCGCTCAAATCCGCCAGTTCGTGCGCAACTGCCGCGAGGTGGGCATCAACTGCATCGTGCTGGATGTGAAACCCATCAGCGGGCATGTGCTGTATAACAGCCAGATTGCGCCGAAGCTGACCGAATGGCGCGGGGTGCAGGTTCCCCCCGACTTGGATGTGCTGCAGGTGTTCCTGGAGGAGGCGCACGCGATTGGGCTGGAGGTGCATGCGAACATCAATGTGCTGTCGGAAGGGCACAAGATGTTTAGCGCGGGTCCCGCCTACGATAACCGCGATTGGCAGATGGTCGCCTACTCGCGTCGGCGCACGCTGGTGCTGCCCGACGGCTCGCGCTACGACCTGAACCGCTTCGACACGACCCCGCCGCCTGACGGAATCGCCGCCTATCGGCGCAACCCTGCGCCGCCGCCTCCCGCAGGACGTACTTGGGCATACGCCATCCTGACGGACGACCTGCGCGTGCAGGCAGTCATCGACGGGCAGTTCGTGTCGCGCCCGCTGACGCCCCCTGAAAACGGCTGGATTCTGGTCGCCGACGGGCAAGCCGCGCTGAGCCTGGAACGGATGAGTACGCTCGGCGTCGGGCTGACTCTGCAGACGCAGCCGATTCTGCAGCCCATCGCTGAATCGGACACAGAGGGCATCGCTGTGTTCGTGAACCCGCTGCACCCCGAAGTGCGCCAGCGGCTGCTGAACATCATCCGTGAGATTGTGCAGAACTACCCGATTGACGGCTTTGTGCTGGATCGGATGCGCTGGGCAAATGTGTATACCGATTTCTCGGAGCGCACGCGCGCGGCGTTCGAGGCGGAGTACGGGCGCGTGGCGAACTGGCCCGACGATATTGTGCGCCCCCCGACGCTGCCGCGCGAGGGCTTCACACGCGGACCGCGTTTCGGGGAATGGGCAGAGTTCCGCGCTCGCGTGATACGCGACCTGCTGCGCGATATTCGGCGCACGATCGAGTCCATCCGCCCAATGCCCATCGGCGCGTATGTGGGCAGCTGGTATCCGATCTACTACGAGCTGGGCGTGAATTGGGGCAGCGACGCGCTGGCGCGTCCGTATGGGTTCGTCAGCCCCGAATACCGCCTCACCTCGTACCTGTACGATATGGACTACCTGATGCCCGGCGTCTACTTCAACATCCCGTTTATGAACGAGGCGCCACTGTACGACGGCGACGAGATGCGCACGGTGGAGGGCATGACGCGCCGCGTGATGGAGTGGACGAACGGCGACCTGTTTGTCTATTCGGGCATCTACGCGCTGGACTATCGGGGCGACCCTGCGGGTTTTGAGCGGGCGATTCGCGCCGCGCGCCTGAACTCGCACGGCGTGATGATTTTCGACGCCTCGCATATCGTGCAGTGGGACTGGTGGGAGACGATTCGGCGCGGGCTGGGCACGCCTGACGGCTTCGCAAGCGAGTCAACGCCGCTTGCCCCGCACCAGTTGCCGACGCTGCTGCCGACCTTGCGGAATGGGGGGTTAGGGCAGTAGCCCGCGCGGGTACTTATGATACCAATCGCGTGAGCATAGTTGTCAATAGGGTATACTCTCGCCGCACGCGGCAAGAGACAGTAATCGCCGTTTTGGTTAGTGTAGCCATCCTCATACCTCCCTGTTAGGATAGTGTTTCGGGAGCGTCTGGTCTGCGCCTCCGTTTGGTTAGAGGCGTTGGGGTGGCAAAAGGATTCGAAGGGGGTACACACAAACCAGCAGGCGGGGTGTGCTGGGCACAACCCCGCCTGTGATCCTTTCCGAGCGTCGTCGAGGCTTACTTCCTGCGGCGGCGCAACCCAAGCAACCCAGCCAACCCCGTACCGATGGCAATCAGGCTGCCCGGCTCAGGCGCGATAATCTTGCCCGAAATGGTTCCAGTATCAGTCGGAATCCCCTGAATGTGTACCATCGCACTATCGTTCAGCCCTGCAAAGTCGGAGGTGGAAACGCCGAACAGCTTGAAGGTGGAAGTCCCTCCAGGCAGCAGTCGCTGGAGAGGCGGAGCCATCTTGAAATTCACCCCGACATTGAAGCTCAAGCCCGCGTCTGTGTAGTTGCCCAGAGAAATTGATGTGACATACGGGTCGCCAGTGGAGTTAGACCCCGTCGGTAGCGCGTTGAACAGCAGGTTCAGCTTGCTAATGAACTGCCCTGAGGCGTTGGTGGGGCTGTTAGTCAGACTAATCTGCACGCCGCCTGCGATGTCGGTGATGGTCATCGTTGCCCAAGGCGAAGGACCAATGGGCGTGCCGCCTGTCCAGACGGTGTTAAAGTTGAACACGATGGACGCGGACGCTTGCGCAAGGGCGACAAGACTCACAAGGCTTGCTAACAGCCAACGATTCATGACGCTTCTCATCTTCTACTACCTCCTATATAGGCTCACAATCCGCTAAGAGCGGAGATGTGGCGACAAGGAGAGTAGCAATTCGCGTGCCAACTACCTTACATCTTTTTGTGATTAATGCGGGTTTGATTGGGAATTCAGTGTCCATTCTGGTGTTTTTGTGAGGTTCGCAAGCAGAACCTTCCAACGAGCAAGCGCGAGCGTTCGTCTGTCTCGGTACTAATGAATAACGGTTCCTCCCGTCCGTTCAGTTGAGCTTCGCTCGTTAAAGAGAAACTCCATTCTTTTACCAGTCTGCTACGCCCCTCCGAATGGCATATATCTTGTGGGGAGGGTGTGAATATGCGGACATTATCACTTCTGACGCCGAAATTTCTGCGCGCAGCTCGGTTCTGCGTGATCTTTGCGTTTCTGCTGTCGACCAGCATCGAGGTTGGTTTTACTCAACATCGTCCAGATTTTGTTCCTGGGCGCGTTCTCGTGAAGTTCCGTCCCGAGGTGTCTCCTGTCCAGGTGCAGAGTATCGTTGCTGCAGCAGGGGCGCGGATTGCAGGGCAAATCCCACGGATTGGGGTTCTCGTGCTGCAGTTGCCTCCAAACGCCAGCGAAGTGGCTTATGCTCGCGCTTTTAGACAGCGGAGAGATGTGGTTTTCGCTGAATTGGACCACATCCTCCCGCTTGCGTTTACCCCTAACGACCCCCTGTATGCCCCGTCTTCGGGAAGGGGGTGGCATCTGGCGAAGATTAGCGCTCCGAACGCTTGGGATACCACTCTTGGCAGCAACAGGGTAATCGTTGCCGTTCTGGATACGGGTGTGGACGGCGCTCATCCTGACCTTGCGCCGAATCTGGTGCCCGGATGGAACATTTACAACAACAACGCCGACACGAGTGATGTGCACGGGCATGGAACGGCAGTTGCAGGCACGGTCGCGGCGGTTATCAATAACGGAATCGGTATTGCTTCAGTCGCTGGAGGCTGCCGAATTATGCCGATTCGCATCTCAGACCCGAATGGGTACGCTTCGTATACGACCATAGCCAATGGTCTGATCTGGGCAGCGGATCGAGGCGCGCGCGTCGCCAATGTTAGTTATAGGTGCTCGAATAGTTCCACCGTAGCCACCGCCGCGCAATACTTCCAGAGTAAAAACGGCGTTGTTGTAGTTGCCGCAGGGAACGAGAGTACCTTTGACGCCACTGCCGATAACCCGTATGTGTTGACCGTGAGCGCGACCAACTCCAGCGATTCGCTGACTTCCTGGTCCAATACGGGCAACAATATCGACCTCGCTGCGCCGGGCTCAGGCATCTACACCACCCTAAGGGGTGGAACCTACGGCTCGAAGTCTGGCACCTCCTTCTCGGCGCCGGTCGTAGCAGGCGTTGCCGCCCTGGTTATTTCCGTCAATCCGAATCTCACGGGTGGACAGGTGCAGGATGTTCTGAAAAGGTCGGCGGACGATTTGGGAGCCGCGAGCTGGGATCCCCAGTACGGTTGGGGACGGGTGAACGCCGCCCGAGCGGTGAGCATGGCGCTCAGCCTCAACCAAATGGGCGATACCACCCCGCCGAGTGTGAGTTTCAGTTCGCCGACCAACGGCGCAACGGTCTCGGGCACGATTACGGTGCAGGTAAATGCCAGCGATAATGTCGGGGTCGCTGCGGTCAGCCTCTACTTGAACGGGGCTTTACTCAGCACCAAGACCGCCGCGCCCTACACTTTCTCCTTGGATACTACACGGTTCGCCAACGGGTCGTACACCTTACGCGCCGTCGCTGCCGATGCGGCAGGCAACACAGCAAGCGCGCAGATAAGCCTCTCCATCTATAACACGGCGGATACCACGCCGCCCACCATCCGCATCACTTCGCCAATGAATGGAGCGCGAGTGAATGGTACCGTCTCTGTAGCCGTCGCGACAAGCGATGACCGAGGGGTGGTCAGGGTCGAACTCTATGTGAACGGTCGGTTGACCGCGACCTCGACCAGCGCGCCGTTCACTACGCAGTGGAACGCCTCGAAGGCTCCGCGGGGCGCGCATACACTCCAATGCAAAGCCTACGACGCGGCGGGCAATGTAGGGATTTCGCAAAGTATCACCGTCTACAAGTGAGCGGCTGCTCTTGGACGAGGGGGGCTGCCCTTCCAAAGAAGAGCAGCCCCCTCGCTTATGGAGTAGCCCCTCGCGGGCTTCCAAACAACCCGTTAGGGCACGAAGCAAGTTACGGACAGGAGCGCTTCAGGTGCGCCTGTGCAAATGGGCTCGGATTGCAAGCGCCTGCGTCCGGATGGAGTACGAAGTTGAGATGCTCGACGAGCTGGTTGAGCTGACCGAAGTCCAGCCCGCAGAGAACAGTCCCCGAACCGAGCGCCGTGTTCGCCGCCGCCAGGATGTCCCAAACGGTCTTCCCGTTGAGGCAAGCCGCCTGATCCGCGGTCAAAGCGGCACCACCAAGCGCAGTATTCCCTTCTGCAAACCCGCAGAGAACCATGTCGCCCAGTTCGGGGCACTGGCAGAGGTTCAGCCAGAGGGTCAGCGTCTGACGCGCGAGCGTGCCCCCGTCGCTACGGCGTCTCTCATTGGGGTTGCATTTATCAATCTGCTGCGAGGGACCGCCGCCGCCGAGGAAGTCCCGCACAGCCTCCTTGGTGGAGAAAACCAGCTGCCTGCACGGGTCAGTCGGATGGCCGAGCGTGTAGGGGAGGCACTCATCGGGAATTCTGTCGCTGTAGAATCGTGGGTTCTGGTAGTAACCCTGCGAGTAGGTACAGCACTCAGGGTACTCGCTTGGGGGCAGACAAGGCGCGGTAGAGCAGAAGGCATCTGCGGAGAAGGGGCTTCGTCCGCGCTTCCCTCTGCCCGGTTCGTTGTGGGCAAACGCGCGGAACACATACTCCGTACCGCACTCCAAGCCGCCCGGACAGCTGGTGGAGAAGCCAGGCCAGTTGCCAACCCAATCGCCCAGAGAGCCGACCGTGATGTCTCGGCACTCGTTCGGACCGAGGTTCCATAGGGTCCCGTTCGCCTGCCCGGAGAAGGAGGCTTTGCAGATTCGCGGGTCATCCGAGAGGGGCCAGGAATTATCGTCGTCGGTACCGGGGATACCATCCGGTCCTGCTTCCCAGTCGGACTTTTTGATCCACTGGAGCGAGAACCCACCAGGAGCGCCCGAAGGTCCAGCGCATACGCGAACAGTGATGGTTGTATCCGTAGAGCCGAGGCAAGTAACGGTCATCGGGTCAAGCGGGGTACGCTGGGCGAAGCTCGGCGTTGCAATCGCCAGCACGAGACTAACGCACGACAGAGTACAGTAAGCATTAAGCGATAAGCCTTTCATCATGTGAACCTCCTTAGTTCGCACCTTCCCTAGTGCTGGTACGAGCCTTCCTTGAATAGTAGCGACAACGCTACCTCAACCGAGTGTTTTCTACTTGTAGTGGGAGTTGAACTCCCCGCCTATAAGCGTTGTTATACCATGTTGCAGAGGCGTTTGTCAAGTGAGAAAGGCGAATTGACCGCTTTTGGGGCGTAATTCAGGGCGAATTGGCGCCGATTTGCTTACAAAGGGGTAGAGGGTATGCTTATCAAAGGGTAGTTTTTTCTCGCGTGACCGCGATTGCGGGCGGGACGCCCGCTTCTCAGGGTAGCGCCTGCTGGGTCTCGCTCGCATGGAAGGGAAAAAAACCGCCTGCGCATCAGCTTTGCAAAGCGGGTGTTCGAAAAAAAAACACTCGGTGGGGCGGAGTTGAAGGCTTTTGAATCGGCGCGGCGACCGCGCCCCTACGGGAACCCGATACAGGCGTGGTTCCCGCGTCCTGACTTCTTGGGATCCCGCGCCCTATCTTTGGATACCTTCACTCTGCAAGTGTGTGTGCCACAAAAAACCTACTCCTCCAACCCCCTATGTTCTTGTGTCAAATGCGTGCAGGGCAGACACAGGGGTCTGCTCCTACACGCACCTTCTGTAGGGGCAACCCCCTGTGGCTGCCCCTATATGTTCTGCGTCGCCCGTTTTGAGCCTTCGGCTAACGCTTGATGCTGATATGCACCTCGTGCGTTGTGCCGTCGTCCAGGTGCGCGCGAATGATGTAGGTTGAGTTGAGCAAGTAGCTCGTGTTCGTCTTCAGGTTGTAGATCCACTGACCATCCGAATAACGGAAGTACCAAGTGTTATCGTTGCTCGAGCCTGCGTCGGTAACCTCCGGCGTGCCGTTCGGCGACGCACCCGAGAGATAGTCCACACTGATCCGATGCTGACCCGTTGTGATTTGGTTTCCGTTGCAGTCATAGAGCTGGAACTTCACAGGTACCGTGCTTCCACGCTTGACGATGGTTGCTCGCGTAGTGTCCAACGGTGAGAAGAAGCCCACGAAGTTATACACTACTTGCACCGAGACATACACGGTCATGGTGGAAGTCATCGGTTCGCATGTGCCGTTCGTTCGCTCGCTCGGATCGTCGGTAGCGACGAGCGTCACCGGGAGCGTGACCACGCCTGGACCCACGAAGGTCAGCTGGGAGATGTCACCCTGAATGGAGAGCGAGACGGGGTCGCCCTCGGGGTCGGTAGCGCTCGCGTCGAAGGTTTCAAGCGAAATAGGCTGGGTCGTCTGGAAGCTCCCATCCACCAGGCAGCCGACAATCTGCCCGAGGTTTGCGTTGCTGGCAGTGATGGTCGGTGGGTTGTTCCGGTGCAGGGTGGCTCGGACATAGACCGTCGTCTCGCCACACAGGCTCTGCATCGGCTCACAATCGGGTTCGTTCCTTCCGCTCGGATCGTCGCAGACCTTCAGCGTCACGGGCACCTCCACCGTCTGGCTCGCGACGCCCGCGGGGAGCGTCAGAGTCACGGTCGTGCTCGTGCTGCCGTCGCCGAATGTGGTCGGACCTGCCTGCGGGTCGCCGTCAGGGTCGGAATAGACGGGGTTGAAGTCCGCAGGCGCGACCGTCACTTGGTAGGTGAGGTCGCCACTGCCTGTTCCGACGCAGATGTGTCCGAGATCGTAGTCCTGCGCTGTCACGCTCGGCGGGTTGTTTACGGGCTGGTTCTCGACCTCGGCGGTAACGGTGACAGTCGCTGTTGCCATAAGTCCACCGCTATCCTCGACTTTGAGGGTCAAGGTGGCGGACGGCTGCGCAAGCGTCAGGGTGACCGTTTTGCTCGTGCTGCCGTCGTCGAAAGTCACGGGAAGGGTTCCGTCCTCGGCGTCGGATGCTGACGCGCCGAAGTCCGCGGGCGTGACAGTGACCGTCGTCGAGGGGCGCGTCGGGTTGCACAGGTGGCCTCGCGTGATGTTCGGGTTCGTCACGGTAAGCGTGGGCGGCGTGTTGGGCGGCGGGACGCTGATAATCACAGCATTATTTTGTGTGGCATTTCGCGATCGAGGGCTGCCGGATGCATGGGTAATTTCAACCCTGACCTGGTAACTTCCGTTGGGGGTTCCCGCTGGGATTGTCACAGCCTCGGTAAGTGATTGCGTTCCCTGCGGCAGTCCTGTCACGGTTTTGGTCGCTATAGGATTGCCTGGCGGTCCAATCGTGATGACCGCCGTGACGCTCACAGGAGGAGTCGGCGTGGTGGTTACATATGTGAAGGCGACATTTATCGTTGCGGGGAGCGAGGTCACGGTAACGGGAGCAGCGGTGGTCGGGCTATTTATCGTGACACTTGTAACCGAGTCTCTGAAAGTGGTCGTGGCGACCAGCCCCGAGGAGTAACCCATCGCCGTCAGACGCAGAGTCCTATCCGCCCAATGCTCGGGAACAACATAGGTCGTCTCGAAGCCGCCGTTCTCGTCCGCGAACTCGATAGTCCAATCCACATCGGGGACCCAAGTTCCATCCTCGCCCTCGACGGCGATACTCAAGTCCACAGGTTCGCCTGGCCAGAAGCCTGCGCCAGTGATGTAGACCGTCTCGCCGGGCATATAGTCGTCTTTGTCGGTTACGACTGTGGGAACCTGAGACGCGTTGTTTGCCGATGCGGTCGAGGGAAGCATGCCTGCTACGCTCGCCGTGTACACTGCTACGCAAACAGTCACGATGCTGAAAAGGCTTCTGAACTTTATCATAGTTTACCCCCTTTGTCACTCTGCGGTGACACCCCTGGCTTGCCTCGTAGGACGCTCTCTTTCAGTTCAGCAGCAACTCCTTCGTAGGCAGCCCTGCAGCGACGACGCTGCAGTAGTCAGTGATTTGCTCTGCATGAGAGAGTTTCACTCTCCCAATAACATACTATTATACCCCATTTTAGACCGTTCGTCAAGGGTGCGGGGCGCATGCGCCAACACATCGTTCACACCCACCCCTGCTCCCCATCCTCTACCCACCCTCAAAAAAGCAGGCGCCCCCCTGTAGAATCTCTTAGACAACTCGCATAACAGGAGGCACGCCAACGATGGAACTCACCTATCAGGAGGTATACCTCATGAACCCAACCGAAGCACGCAAACGCATCATTCAAACCTCTCATTACACAGACTCCCGTTCACTGCCAGTGTTGCAGATACTGCCGCCGCGCATTCGCCAGCATAAATCTGGTATCTTAACGGTAGCCATGACAGGGAATGTGCTGGCGGCGCGTTATGAACTCATCGAGCAACTGGCGGAGGGGTTGCTGTTCCATGTGTACCGCGCACGGGACATAAGCCGTTCGCGCGTGGTGACGCTGAAGGCGTTGCGTGCGCCGTATGCGCAGAACCGCTCGCTGCTGGACGCGCTGCAGATGACGCTGGACGCACGGAAGCGACTGCGCCACCCGAACTTGCTCGAACTGTACGAGGTGGACTTGGAAGCGCAGCCCCCGTTTTTCGTGGAAGAGTTTGTGCGCGGGCTGGACTTGGCGACGCGCATTCGTCGTACCGCGCCGTTCACGGTGCCGATTGCGGCGGAGATTATGATTGGCGTTGTGGAGGGGCTGCAGGCGGTTCATAGCGCGGGGCTAACGCACAGCGACTTGCGCCCTGCGAATGTGATTGTCGGTTCCGAGTGGCATGTGTGGCTGAACGGGGTGGGGATGCGCGCGGTGTACCGCGCCGAGCCTGGGCTGGCGGCGGCGCACGAGGCGCGCGCGGCTGCCTACACCGCGCCCGAACTGTTTCGCGGCGGCGCGCCCAGCGTCGCCAGTGACATTTACGCCTGCGGCGTGATGCTGTTCGAGATGATTGCTGCCGCGCCGCCGTATATAGGCGAGACGCCCGTGCTGACCGCCGAAGCGCACATGAACGACCCCATCCCGTCGCTCCGTCAGCGCAACCCTGCCACCCCACGCACCGTAGAGGGCATCGTCGCGAAGTGCCTGCAGAAAGACCCCAGCCAGCGCTACGCCAGCGCGCTCCAACTGCTGAACGACCTGAAGGCGGTACGCGACGCGCTGCGCTTCGGCAAATCGCTTGGTTGGTCGCCGATAGACCTGCCCGATTCGCGAGGCACAAGCCCTGTGCAAAGTGATATTTTTGCGCGAAAACCTACACAGCCGCCCCCGCCTGTCGTTGAGGAGGACGAGGAAGAGGACGACATCCCGCGCTGGCTGCGCACGATGCTGCGCGTCACGGGCGCGCTGGTGGTCGTGGGGCTGGTGGTCGGCTTCGCGGCGTGGATGGCGCTGCGCTTTGTGCCCGAAGACCGTCCCGTGCCGCAGGTGGTCGGCAAGCCGTTGGAGGAGGTGAACCGTATCCTGCGCGCGGCGGACTTGGAGCCAGAGGTGCGCTTGGAGGGCTACAGCGAGCAGTACCCGCCTGGCGTCGTCTACTCGGTCAGCCCGCCCGAAGGGCGCGTCGTGCGCAAGGGCAGCAAGGTCTATCTGTGGGTGAGCAAAGGCTCCCGCTTCGTGCAAGTGCCGAATGTGCGTAACCTGCCCGAATCGCGCGCCCGCCGCGAACTGGAGGGCATGGGGCTGGTGGTGATGGATGCCGTCGAGGAGCGACGCGACGCCGAAATCCCGCTCGGCTATGTGATTGGCACAGTGCCACCTGCAGGCGCGCGGATCGACCGCTCGCGCCCCATTAAACTCATCGTGAGCATCGGCATGGGCTACGACACGCCGCCTCCCACAAGCCCAGAAACGCCTCAGCTACCTCAAGAACGCCCCACGACCGAGCCGCGACGCTACTTCGATGTGCAGGTAGACCTGACGAACCAGCCCGACCGACGCATCCGCATCGAGGTGGAAGACGCGCAGGGCATACGCACCGTGTTCGATGAAACCCGCACGGGTGGGCAGATGCATGTGATTCCTGTGGAGGCGCATGGTAAGCGCGTGCGTATCCGTGTCTATGTGGACAACGAACTGGTGCAGGAGATTGTGAAATGAAGGCGCAACAACCCCCCTTGATTGCCCCGTCGATTCTCTCCGCCGACTTTGGCGCGATGCGCGAGGCGGTGCTTGCGCTCACCGAGGGCGGCGCGGACTGGATCCACTTCGATGTGATGGACGGGCACTTCGTGCCGAATCTTACTTTCGGCGCGCCGATGGTCGCCGCTCTGCGCCCGCATTCGCATCTGCCCTTCGATGTGCATCTAATGATCGAACACCCCGAGCGGCTGATTCCCGATTTCGCACAGGCAGGCGCGAACAGTATCACAGTGCATGTGGAGGCGTGCGCGCATCTGCACCGCGTGATTCAGCAGATTCGCGAGTTGGGCTGCGGGGTGGGCGTCGCGCTGAACCCGCATACGCCGTTGGAGAGCGTGCGCTATGTGCTGCCCGCGATTGACCTGCTGCTAATTATGACCGTGAACCCTGGCTTTGGCGGGCAGGCGTTTATCGGATTGATGTATCCGAAGATTCGCGAGGCGGCGGCGCTGATTCAGCGCGATGCGCCCCATGTGCTGTTGCAGGTGGACGGCGGCGTCTCGCCCGACAACGCGCGCGAGTTGGCGGCGTGCGGCGTGCAGGTGCTGGTGGCAGGCTCCAGCGTGTTTTGTGCGCCGACCCCGCAAGCGGGCGTCGCTGCGCTCCGCCTCGCGCTGATGAGCCAGCAAGCATGAGCAAGCGACTCTCGTATCGCGCGTGGATGGCGGTGCTACTGGGGGCGCTGATTGCGCTCGTGCCGCTGTGGGTGGTCGTGCGGAACGCGCTGCCGCGCGAGACCGCCGACCAGAAGCGGCTGTGGCTGCTGGCAGCGAGCGTCGTGCTGGTTATAGCGGTTAGTTTGCTGTTCGCGCTCATCTGGCTCGCGCTCAAAGACATTCGGCAGATTACCGAGCAGTACCGCAAGGCGCACCGTGAGGCGTTCGAGGAGATGACCGAACAGATCCGCGCCGACTATCGACGACGACAGGAACGCGAGCGAGGGCAGAGAGATGGCGCTGAGTGAGCAGGACTTGCAGTGGATGCGCCGCGCGATTCGGCTCGCCAAGCGCGGCTACCCCGCGCCCAATCCGCATGTGGGCGCGGTGGTTGTCACGGACGGCGCGCTGGTCGGCGAGGGGTTCCATCCCTACAAGGGCGCGCCCCACGCCGAAGTGTTCGCGCTGCAGCAAGCGGGCGAACGCGCGCGCGGCGCAACGCTTTATGTGACGCTGGAGCCGTGCTGCCACTATGGATTCACGCCCCCATGCACGAACGCCGTCCGCGAAGCAGGAATCGTGCGCGTGGTGGTCGGGATGCTCGACCCCAACCCCGAAGTGAACGGCAAAGGCGTCGAGCAACTGCGTGAGGCAGGCATTCAGGTAGACCTGTTAAGCCCCGAAGTCCCTGCGGAGGCGAAACTCATCGATGCGCTGGAGGCGGTGAACCGCATCTACCTCTATTGGCGTCGGCATAATCGCCCCTTCATCACGCTCAAAGCGGCGATGAGCCTGGACGGCAAAATCGCCACGCACACGGGCGACTCGAAGTGGATTACGGGCACGCGGGCGCGCGGGGTGGCGCACAGGCTCCGCGCAGAGCATCAAGCGGTGCTGGTCGGCGTGGAGACGGTGATTCGCGACCGCCCACGATTGACCGCCCGCGTGCGCGGCGTCCGAAACCAGCCGCTGCGCGTCATCCTCGACGCACAAGTGCGCCTCTTCCGATGGTACTGGAAGCCGCGTGAGATGCCCATCCTGAACACTTGGAGGGGACTGCAGCAGCTGCCCACCATCGTCTTTTACAAGGGGCTTCCGTACTACCCCGATGGGAAGCAGTTGCACAAGCGGGCGCGCTGGCTGGAGGAGTTAGGCGTCTCTACGGAACCTATCTACTCGAATCCCGAAGACCCGTATCGCGTCGATGTGCGGGAGGTAGTTAACTACCTGTGGCACATATGGGAGGTGCGGAGCATCTTGGTGGAAGGCGGAGGTCAGGTCGCGGCGTCGTTTCTGGAGGCGAGGCTGGCGAACCGCATCGCCTACTTCTACGCGCCGAAGTTGATTGGCGGTGCGGACGCACGCACGGCGTTAGAAGGGCTGGGCGTTGCGGAGGTCGCACGCGCCCCGCGCGTGGTGAACATCACCTATCGTAAGCTTGGCGAGGATTGGCTAATTGAGGGCGATATTCAGTACCCTGACTGATAAGTGTCCATGCGCTGTGTTTTCGACGCGAGCAACCTGGGGCAACCGCAAGGGTTGCCCCTACGGAGGTGCGGCGATGCCAACCTTGTAGGGGCAGGTCTTGTGCCTGCCCTGTCTGCATGTTGAAACCGTTTCGCAGGCACTTACCTAATCGGTAGTGGGCGCTGACAGCTTGGTAGGAGGACGCACGCGCAGCGCAAGCAGAACACAAGACGCCAGCAGCCCTGCCGCAACCGCGTAGGGCAGCGCGTCGCTATACTTGAGCGCGCCGTTGCCCCCGATGGGCGCCACAATCCGCGCAAGGCTTTCCAGCGACCCCGACACGCCCTGAACGCGCCCCTGTTCCGCGTCGGTCGCCGAGCGGCTAATCAGGCTCACGACGCAGGGCAGCGCGAGCGCGCCCCCCACCGACGCAACGCCCACCAGCAGGTAGAACAACGGTAGCGCGTGCGTGAACGCCGCGCCCGACAGCCCCACGATGTTCAGAAGCAGCCCGACCAACAGCGTCCGTTGCTCGCCCAGCGCATGCACCACGCGCCCGACCAAAGTCGCCTGCGAGAGCGCGCTGACCAGCCCCACTACCGCCAGAATGTAGCCAATCTCGCGCGGACCTAGCCCGAAGCGCAGGTTCACAAACAGAGGGAAGGTCGTCTGGTAGACCGAGAAGCCGATCCAGAGAATGAAGTTCATCCACAACAGGCGCGCGGCAGGGCTGCGCGTGAGCGTAACGGGCATCTCGCGCCACGGGGAGGGACGCTTCGCGGGCACAAGGTGCGCCGTTTCGGGCAGCGCGACGAACGCATACACCGCCGCCAGCAGCGACATCCCCGCCGCCGCCCACGCAGGAGCCGCCAGCCCGAACGCCGCCAGTCCGCCCCCCAGCGCAGGACCCAGAATGAACCCCAGCCCGAACGCCGCGCCGATAAGCCCAAAATTCCGCGCGCGCCGCTCAGGCGGGCTAATGTCGGCAATATACGCCCGCGCCGTCGTAATGTTGCCTCCCGTGAACCCGTCCAGTAGGCGCGAGAGAAACAGCCACAGCAGGTTCGGCGCGAGCGCGAGCATCACGAAACTCGCCGCCGACCCCAATAGGCTCAGAATCAGCACGGGACGACGCCCCCACCGATCCGACCAGTCGCCCAGAATTGGCGCGGCAAACAGTTGCGCGACCGAAAACGAAGCAAACAGCAGCCCAATCTGCAGCTCGCTCGCTTGGAACTGCTGGGCGTAGAACGGCAGCAGCGGGATGACTATCCCGAAGCCGATGAGGCTGACGAAAATCGTGATAAAGACCGCCAGCAGCGCGCGGCGTTTGACCCGCTCATCGGCTTCGGGCGTAATCCGCTGGATGGGCATCAGTAGCGTCGCTTGCGCTTGCCGACATGTTGCGCGTGGTGCTTCTTGCGCGGGGTGTCGTCGGCGCTGCTGGCAGTGGGCGCAGCGGTCGGGGTGGACGCGCCGCTGGGCTTCGTCGGCGCGATAGCCGTCGCCTTCGCCGCCTCCACTTGACGCTGGTGCAGCTTCTCACGGACGTCTTGCCAGCCCACCATAATCTGGCTCGCGATAAAAATCGACGAGTAAGTGCCCGCAATTACGCCAATCAGCATCGCGACATAGAAGAAGCGCAAGTCCTGCGTCACTGCGCCCCACACCACCAGCGCGCCCAGCACCAGAACGAGCGTCAGGCTCGTGTTAATCGAGCGCGCCAGCGTCTGGTTCAGGCTGCGGTTCACGATGGTCGCGAAGGTCTCGCCGCGCGCCCGATGACGCAGATTCTCACGCACACGGTCGTACACGACAATCGTGTCGTTAATCGAGAAGCCAACCAGCGTCAGCAGCGCGGTGATAAACAGCGCGTTAATCTCCCAGCCGAGCAAGTAGCCCAGAATGGACGCACCGCCGACCATGATTAGCACATCGTGTGCCAGCGCAATCGTGGCAGCGATGCCGAACTTGAACCCGCTCCAGCCGCCCTCGATGGAGAAGCGGATGGCGATATAGAGCAGGATAGCAATCAGCGCAACAACGACTGCCGTAATCGCGCGTTGCACGGTCTCGGCGCGCACGCGCGGGCTGATGCTGGCAAAGCTGACCACCTGCAGCTCGCCCAGCGGTTTGAGCGCGTCCACAATTTTCGGCTGGCTGTCGACAGTGGCATCGGCGACATGCACAATCAACTGGCGGTTGCCCTCGCCAAACAGCGCGCCAACCTTCTCGAATCCCGCCTGACGCAGCAGGCTCAGCACCTGCGCCAAGTTCGCCTCAATCGGTTCTGGTTGCACGGCGGGCGCAGCGGGTGGTTGCTGTTTGGTTTGTTCGCCTTGCGCGGTTGGCGGCTGCTGAGGCTGGTTGCCTTGCGCGGTCGGCGGTTGCTGCTGTTGGTTGCCCTGCGTTGCGGTGGGCGGTTGCGGCTGCGCCTGCTCGCCCTGCGCGGGCGGCTGTTCGGTCTTCGACTGGGTTGCGCCTGGGATGGGTCGCTGCAGCACCAGCTCGCTGCCGCCCGCGAAGTCGATGCCCGGCTTCAGCCCGCCCAGCCCGAACCAGAAGATTAGCCCAATCAGGATGGCGACGCCGCTAACCGCATAATACAGCCCGCGCCTATTTACGAAGTCGAAGCGGTCCTTCGCTGCGCCGAGTTGCTCGCCGACTTCCTGCCCCAACTGGCGGCGCAACCCAAACAGCCGCTCGCTCGGATGCACGCCCAACCCAACCAGTGTGTAGAGCATCGTGCGCGTGCAGAAAATCGCCGTGAAAAAGCTGATCGCCACGCCCGTGCCCAGCGTCGTCGCAAAGCCCTGCACGGGACCCGTGCCGAAGTAGTAAAGGATGAGGCAGATAATAATCGTACTCAGGTTCGAATCGAAGATGGCGGGGAAGGCGCGCTGAAAAGCGGCGTCCAGCCCTGCCAGCAGCGTCTTGCCCAGACGCAACTCCTCTTTGAGTCGCTCGAAGATGAGGATGTTCGCGTCAATCGCCATGCCAATCGAAAGAATCAACCCAGCGATTGCGGGCAGCGAGAAGGTCACGCCCAGCGACTTGAATATCGCCGTCGCGAACAGCACATACAGCCCCAGCGCGATTACCGAGATGACGCCTGGCAGCAGGTAATACAGCACCATAAATGCGGCGACCGCGATGAAGCCGATGATACCCGCCTGAATAATCCGCTCCCACGCCTGCGCGCCCAGAATTGCCTCCACGCGATTGATCGACTCCAGCGAGAGGCTCACAGGCAACGCGCCCGCGTTCAGCAAATCGCGCAAGCGCGTCGCCTCCCTCAAGGTAAATTTGCCTTCGATCACTGGATCGCGCAGGTTTGGCGACCGAATCACAGGCGCGGAGATAATCTTGTTGTCCAGCACGATGGCAATATGTTCTCTAAGGTAGAGCGAGGAAGCGCGAGCGAACTTGTCCTGACCTTCGCGATTGAATATCAGTCGCACTTCTGGCGAGACGGCTTGGCTAACCACTTCCGCGCGCTCCAGCTCGTCGCCCGTGACAATCAGCGGCGAGGACTCGATAATTTTCTGATACTCTGGCATGCCAGGCTCAATCACTTTTCCGTCGGGGCTGGTCAGGTCGACAAATCGGACCACATCGTCCGTGTTCTGCTCTTCGAGGATGCGGTAGCGTCCCGCAGGCTGCTTATCCGTGCGCACATCTTTGAGGTAGCGGAACTCCAGGCGCGCGGTGGTCTGCAACAGGTCGCGCGCCTCCTGCTCGTCGGTAAAGCCTGGTAGCTCGATAACAATCTCCGTATCGCCCTTCTGATAAATCGTGGGTTCAAGCACGCCCAGCGAGTCGATGCGGCGGCTCAGGATGTCGATGACTAAGCGCATCCGTTCAGGCGTCCACAGCTTTTGCTCTTCGGGCGAAAGTTTCTCGATTTCGGCGCGCAGGGTCATGCGCAGCCCACCCTGCACATCCAGCCCGCGGCGGATTGGCTGCGTGGCGAACAGGTAGCCCGCCAGCCCCGCGAGCAGCACCACGATACCCAGATAAATAAAGTGTTTGTTCAAGGCGTTCCTCCTCCTGCGTGCTTGGGCGTATTATACCCCTTCGTGAAACCCGCTCGCAGTGCGCGGTGTAGACCGCTGTAGACTGAACACGCCTCTGCCCATAATCGTCATGACATGCAGGACGACGCGATGCAATCGAGTTTGACGGAGCGACTGGCGCATTTGCGGCGGCGCACGGGTTTCAGCGCACGCGCAAGCGAGATTGAACCGCTCATCCCACTGGGCATTGAGGGCGCGGTCGATAGGCTGTTGGAAAGCCCCTACGACCACAGCATCGATGACGAGGCGGTGCTGCGCCTCCTGCAGGGCGAGATGAGGAACCTGCAGCCGCAGGCGGTCAGCGCGTGGTGGCTCTATCGTATGCTCGTCTCGCAGCAGCCGATTCAGGAGCGCATGGCGCTGTTTTGGCACAATCACTTCGCCACTTCCGCCTCCAAAGTGCAGGCGGGCAGGCTGATGCTGATTCAGATTCAGCGATTTCAGCGGTTGGGGCTGGACAACTTCAAGACGCTCACGCTGGAAGTTGCGAAAGACCCCGCAATGCTGGTGTGGCTGGACGGGGCGCGCAGTGTGAAGGGCAAGCCGAACGAGAACTTCGCTCGCGAGCTGTTCGAGCTGTTCACGATGGGCATCGGGCACTACACCGAGCGCGATATTCAGGAGGCGGCGCGGGCGTTCACGGGCTGGTCGTTCAGCCGAGTCACCGCCAGCTTCGTGTTCAACCGCAATCAGCACGACGACGGCGAGAAGGAGGTCTTCGGCAAGCGCGGCGCGTTCACAGGCGAAGACATCATCGAGATGGCGGTCGAGCATCCCGCTACCGCGCCCCACATCGCCCGCAAGTTTTACCAGCACTTCATCAACGACACAGAGCCGCCTGACGAGCGCACGGTACAAGACCTGGCGAAGGTGTTCCGCGAGTCGGGCTACAGTATCCACGCGCTGATGCGGCGGCTGCTGCTCACGCCTGCTTTTTGGAGCCGCCTGAACTGGTGCAAGCGGGTGAAAAGCCCTGTGGAGTTCGTGGTGGGTGCGCTGCGGCAGGTCGGCGTCGGCGAGCGGCTGCGCACGGTGAACCTCAGCGACGGCGCGGGGCAACGGCTGCTGGCGGCGTACCTGCGCTTGGCAACCCAGTGGACGCGGCGGATTGGGCAGGTGTTGCTCTACCCGCCCGATGTCGCAGGCTGGGAGTGGGGCAAGGCGTGGATTACCTCCACCACGATGATGGAGCGAATGCGCTTCGCGGAGTTCCTGCTGCCGCAGCGGGGCGCGCTGGGCTTCGCGACGCTGAACGAGCTGGTCGGGCTGCCTGCCCCGCGCACGCTCGACGAGTTCGTCCAACGACTGGAGCAGACTCTGGATGTCGCGCTGCAGCCCAAAACGCGCGCGAGCCTGATAGAGTACTTGCAAAAGCGCGGGGGCGTTAACGCTTTACGCCAACGCGACCGCCAAACCGTGCAGGGCGCGCTGCAAATCGTCTTTAGCGCGCCAGAGTATCAGATGCTGTAAAAAAATCCCGGGAAGGGCTGGTCGACCTTCCCGGGTTGGCAGGCACGGCAGGGACTTTGCCCTGTGCGTGTTGTGTAAAGCGTCTCGACCTGCGTATTGCTCCCCACAGCACGGCGTTCCCATCGAAGCACAGTCCCGAAACCCTGCCTACTGCCCGCCTGTATCAACTTTCGTGCTTATAATACACCGCCGCCGCCTCGAAATGTTAGGGACTTAAGTCCTAATTTGCCCCGAATTGGGGTAGAATTCGGGTGTATGCACTCCGACCTCTATGACATCACGATTATCGGCGGCGGTCCCGTGGGCTTGTTCGGCGCGTTTTATGCGGGGCTGCGCGGGATGCGCGTGAAAATCATCGACAGCCTGCCTGAGCTGGGCGGGCAACTGACCGCACTCTATCCCGAAAAATATGTGTACGATATGCCAGGCTTCCCCGAAGTGTTAGCGAAAGACCTCGCGCGTGAGATGATTCGGCAGGCGATGCGCTTCAAGCCGACGGTGTGCCTCGAAGAGCGCGCCGAGACGCTCACCCGCACTGACGACAGTTGGGCAATTACCACCCATACAGGGCAAGTCCATTACACGCGCACGATTGTCATCTGCGCGGGGGCTGGGGCATTCGCGCCGCGCAAACTCAACGCGGAAGGCGTCGCCGCGTTCGAGGGCAACGGTGTCTACTACGGCGTGCGCGAGAAGTCGCTCTTTGCGGGCAAGCGGCTGCTGATTGTCGGCGGGGGCGATTCGGCGGTGGACTGGGCGCTGAACCTGTATCCGATAGCGCAGGAAGTCACCCTCATTCACCGCCGCGACGAGTTCCGCGCCCACGAGCAGAGCGTGCAGGAGCTGCGCCGCTCGCCCGTGAAAATCCTGACCCCCTACGAACTGCGCCGCGTGTGCGGCGATGGAACCGTCGAGCGCGCCGTCGTCTTCCACAACAAGACCCAAGACGAGATCGAACTGCCCATAGACGCCGTGATTCTCAATCTCGGCTTCGTGGCGACGCTGGGCCCCATCAAAAGCTGGGGACTGGAGCTGCAGGGCAACCAAATCGTGGTAGACGAGTATATGCGCACGAATCTGCCAGGGGTGTACGCCGCAGGCGATGTGTGTACGCATCCAGGGAAGCTCAAGCTGATTGCGACAGGCGTCGGCGAGGTTTGTACCGCTGTCAACCACGCCAAGAGCGTCATCGACCCCACCGCCAAGATGTTCCCAGGACACAGCAGCGACATGGAGTTGCCTGCCCTGTGAAAAGAGGAGGCTGTAATCTAAAGGTGTGTTATTCAGGCGTGTCGCCTGCGGAGTTTTCGCGGTCGTGCGCCCCGTTCGAAGGATAGTCGGCGATATTCCCTACTCCAGCCGCCTGAGGAGCGTTAGCCCGCCGACGCCAAACAGCAGGTTCGTCGCCCATGCCGCCAACAGCGGCGGCAGCACGCCGTGATTGCCCAGAATCTGAAACAGCAGCAGCGTGTTCCAGAACACGAACACCAGCACAATCGCCAGCAGCACGCCCACGAACCCGCCTGCCCGCGCCAGCAGGAAGCTCAGCACGGGCGCGCACAACGCCAGCACCAAACACGCGACAGGCACTGCCGCCTTGAGGTGATAGCTCACCTCCAGCGTGCGCGTGTCCAGCCCCATCTGGCGGTTGCGCTGAATCTGCTCGCCCAACTGCGCCATCGTTTGCTCTTCGGGCGTCGGTGCGGCGAAAAAGTCTTGCAGCGCAACCTGCAGGTTGATTACTAAGCGCGTCGCCCGTTGCACATCGGCGACCTTGCCGTCGGGCTGGTAGTAATGCACTGTCGGCTCGTAGAGTTCCCAGACGCCGCCCTGATATTTGCCGCGCGGCGCTTTGACCACCAGCCAGCCCTCCTGCTCGCGCCGCTCCAGTATCAGCACATCTTCCAGCAGCACCGCATCGCCCTGCTGTTGTGCGATGCCAACGCCAATCATGTAGTTCTGCGTTCTGATGACGGCGTTGCTGGTCAAGTTCGGCACGGGCGCCAGCAGGAACATCCGATTGCGCAACTTGTTGAACTGCTGCATGCTGGGCGGCACGAGGTACTCGTTCAGCGCGAAGTTCACTCCCGACAGCAACGCGCCTATCAGCAACATCGGCGCGAAGATACGGCGCAGGCTCACCCCTGCCATCCGCATGATGGTAATCTCACTGTCGCGCGTGAGGCGGTTGACCGTCAGCGCGGTGCCGACCGCCGCGCCCACAGGCAAACTCAGCACCAGCAGGTACGGCGTGTAATACAGCACCATCTGCAGCACGGCGGTCAAGGGCACGCCATAATTGAAAAACCACGGCGCGTAGGTGAACAGCAGGTTGCCAATCAGCATCAGCAGGATAGCAAAGACGCCGATGCCCAACGGGACGAGCATTTCGCGGGCGATGTACCGATCCAGCCGTGTGAACGGCGGCAGCGTGCGTAGGCTTATCATCGGCGCACCACCCAGACGATTAGCCCCAGCGCGACGCTGAGCGTCGCCAGAATTGCGACCAGCGCGTTCAGCCCTGTCAGTTGTTCGCGCCAAAGCAGGCTCAACGCCGACGCCCCGACCGCGATGCCCCACACCGCGACCGCCTTATGCACTAACTGGCGGGGAACCCAACGCCCATGCACCAGTAGCGGCAGCAAAAGGTGTCGGCAACGCTCGCACCGCACCGCCCCCACTGAAGACCGCGCGCCGCAGTGCATGCAGGGAGTGTAACCAAGCTTGGGGTGATGTTGTAGCTCGTCCTGCCACATGCGCAGGCGTCGCTTCTCGTTGGCTGCCATCACGGGCGCTTGCTGAATCGCGTGTTCCAGGTGACGCACGGCTTGCTCCAGCAGCCCGTTTTTGTAGCACACCTCGGCGAGGTTGATGAGTGCACCGTAGTTTTTGGGGTCGAACTCGTAGGCGAGGCAGGCGCGCTCGATGAGTTCGGCGTCCATTTGGGCGTGCGCGGCGCGGTTGAGATACGCGCGCAGCACGGGCAACGCTACGGCTCCGCCCCCCAGCGTCGCCAGCGAGAAGGGCACGACATACGGGAACGCCCGCTGCGCACTCGCAATTGCCAGCAGCAACGCCACGACCGAGCCAAAGGCTGCCTCAACCGCGCTGACATCACCTGTAATCGCCCAGCTCACCAGTAGAAAAATCCACACCGCCGCCAGCAGCCACACCAGCATTACGCCGAACAGATGCTCCATTCTGTAGCAATTCTACCCGCGCCTCTGCCCGCCAGCCCCTGCACGCCACCTAACCCCAAGCACACTGCCCTGCGAGTCGACCACAATATGCCGCTTGCGCCCTTTCACTTTCTTGCCTCCGTCATACCCGCGTGCCCCCCTTTGCCGTGGACGGCACACTCTGACTGTATGACCGAAAATTGCTTAGCAATCTTTCGTCTACCCCCATCGCGTTCGGGTACAATCCATAGCCGCAGGCGCTGGGAAACCCGCCCCCGCCTCGCGCGTCTAAGGATGGGAACGATGAGAGCAGGGAGACTTCGCCTTCTCGCGGCGCTGGCGATTGCACTTTTTCTGAACGGGCTACAGGCGCAGCAGGTCTATCGCAACATTATCAACCGCCCCTTCGAGACGGTCAGCAACGGTCCCCAGCATGTAATTGTGGTGGACATCGACCGCGCGGGGCGTTCGCCTGAAGCGATAGACCGCCTCATACGGGCGCAGGTGGAGCGGGCGACCCGCGCGCAGATTCAGGGCGCGCGTCCCCTAATCCGCCTCTACAAGCAGCTCGGTCTGCTCCCCGAAGACTACCGCCTGCCGATTCTGCATACAGTGGTGCTGCGGCGCAACGGGGAGCTCATCTTGCCCGCGCGCACGCGCTCCGATGGGCTGGGCAACGGCGCGCTGAGTTTCCAAATCGTGGACGGCGCAGACCCCTTCCCGCCCGCCTACAAGGCGCTGCTGCAGGCAATCCTCAACGCTGCGCCTGCGCTCGTTGAAGCCGAGTACGGCAAGCCTGCGCGCACGCTCACGATTCAGGTCGTGAACTTCGACGACGGAATCGGCGACCGCGACGCGGTAGTGGGCGGGATTTACGATGTGAGCAACAACCGCTTCCTGTTCCCGATTTACAACTCGCCCGAGGCGGCGGCGGTGAACCTGCTGAACTTGGTGGTGCAGGCGTTCCATGCCGATGTCGCGCCGTTTTACGATGCGTGGGCGGCGGGCTTCGCGCGGGCAGTAACGGCGCGAATTGCGCGTGGTGCCGCGTTCCGCAGCCTTGCGGGGCTGAACCCTGCCTTCATCGACCAGACGCTGGACAACACCTACGACGCGCGCCCGTATTACGATGCTTGGAACCAGCCGACGCTGGGCAGCCCCAGCTTTATCGCGCCGTCGCTGCGCCAGCCGCCGATTGCAGGCGGCACCACAGGCGGGCTGTGGCTCGTGCGCTACCAGATGGCAGGCTCCGTGTGGCTCAAACTCGCGACCGAGTACCCCAGCTTCTTCCGCGAGTTCAACCAGCGGTACTACCAGAACTACACCCCCGCCCTGCGCGGCGACACGACGCAACTGCTGAACCTCGCCAAGCAGACCCTCGCTGCGATTGCAGGCAACCCGAACCCGACGGTAGAGGGCGTCCCGTTTGACCAGTGGGCGCGCCGACAGTATATTCTGGATACCAGCGTGACCTACGGGCGCAAACTGCACGCGCAGATGCTTCCCTACGCTTCGAGGGTGAAGCCCGACGAGCAGGCGGTGTTCACGGTGTTCCTGACCTACTTCCAGACGACGCGCGTGGGCAACAGCTGGGACGAATCGCTGCTGAACGGCACCTGCTACCCCATCTACTGGGACTTCGCGTACAATCGCCTAACGCTTTCGCCGCAGTATGAGCGGGTGGATATTCGGGTGGGCACGGGCGCAGTTATGCCCAGCTTCGTCGGCGCGGAGACCGCCAACCAACGCCTGACGGTGGACTTCAGCGTCGGCACAGAGAACGCGAAGGTCTACTACCCCAGCAGCAAGGTGCAGGGCACGAGTTTCCGCAACAACTTTTTCGGTGTGGTGTTCGGGCTGGACGAGGGCGAGGTAGAGGTGCAAATCGGCACGGAGACGCGCCGCGCGCCCGTCACGAAAGGCGCGTTCGGCATGCAGTTCAGCGAGGAGACCCTCTCGCGCGAGCGTATCGCTGTTTTGACCTTCTACAACGCGCAGGGCGCACAGGTGGGCACTTGGCGCACGAACACGGGCGTCGGCTTCCACTATGTGCAGGCAACGCTACTCACCCCCGCGGGGCTGTTTACCCTGAACCGCAGCGCGGGACTGCATATGATTAGCCTGCCTCTGCGCCCCTACGAGACCGACATGGCGAAGCTGCTGAACATCCCCGCCAGCCAACTGCGCCTCGCACAGTGGCGGCAGGAGAGCTTCAACTACGCCTACTACCCCGCGACGCCGCCCCCCGCGCCCGGAGTCGGCTACTTCCTGCAACTGAGCAGCCCCATCAACATTACGATTTCGGGAGACCCGCCACCCACAGACCGCCCCTTCGCAATCGCGCTGCAACCGGGCTGGAATCTGGTGGGCGTGCCGTTCAACCAGCCGATTCCCGTCAACAGCCTGCAGGTGGTGCATCAGTTCAGTTCGCCTGTGTCGTGGGAGACGGCGACCGAGGCGCTGGGCGGCGAGCCGCCGTTGGTGGGTAGCCGCGTGTGGACGCTGGGCAGTTTCGGAACCTATGTGCAGGCGACGCAGTTGGAGCCCGGGCGCGCCTACTGGATTCGCGTGCTACGCCCAGAGGGGGTCACGCTGCTGGTTCCCCCGCCGACGGGCAGCACGGGGCGCGCTGCCCGCGCCACCGACGCGCCCGCGTGGGCGATGGACCTGATTCTGCAGTCGCCGCTGGGCGGCGGCGTCGCTACTGTAGGCATAGACGGCGCGGCGCGCACGCGCAGTTATGCCTACAACCATGACGCGCCCCCTGCCCTGCCCGGCATGAGCGCGTTCGGCGTACTGGACGATGCGGGGCAGCGACTCCTGCAGTCGGTCAAGCCGCCGTCGGGCAGGCAGGAGTGGACGCTGCAGGTCGCGCCCGCCGAGCCAAACTGCGAACATACGCTCACTTGGCGTATCCCCCACACCACGCCCAAACGGTGGCGCATTATGCTGGAGAACCCAACCACAGGCGAGCGCGTTGATATGCGCCAGCGCGAGTTCTACCGCTTCACGCCTGCCGACGCGCAGACGCTGCGCGTGGTCGTGGAGCCGAGCGTCGCTGCGCCCGTGCGCATCATCAACCTCGCGGCGACCGTCTCGCGCGGCGGGCAGGCAACCCTGCAGTTCCAACTCACGGGCGAGGCGACCCTGCGCGCCGAGATCCGCACCGCGCGTGGCGAGACCATCCGCGTGCTGACCCCCAGCCGCGCGGCGGGCGCAGGCACACAGAGCCTCACTTGGAATGGGCGCGACGCCAACGAACGCGCGCTGCCCCCAGGAACCTACATGGCGTACATCGAGGCGGTTGACAGCGAGGGGCGCGTTGCGCGGGCAACAATCCCTATCCTCCTGACACGGTGACGGCAATGACAAGGCGATTCTCTCTCTGGGCGTTGCTGATAGGTGTTTTCGCGGTGCTGACCGCGCTGCTTGCAGGATGTGGCGGCGGGGGCGGCTTCTTCGGTCCTTCTGCCTTGCTGCAAGGGCGCGTGGTACTGGTCAGCACAGGTCAGCCGCCGAACCCGCCTGCAACGGTCATCGTCGGCGGGCAGAGCGTGCGCACCAGCACACAGGAGGGCACGTTCCAGCTGCGCGTGCCGACGACCGCGACCCAACTCGTCGTGCGCACTCCAGGCTTACCTGACTTCACCTTCACGCTGCCGCCCCTGCAAGCGGGACAGACAGTAGACCTCGGCGACCTGTATGTAGGCGTGCGCACCATCGCGGTGCAGGGACGCATCGTGGACGCACTAACGCAGCAGCCCGTCGGCGAGGCGACTGTCTCGCTGCTGGGACAGCGCGCCCAGAGCAACCCCACCACGGGGCGTTTCACCCTCAACGGCATCGCCTACGACCCCGAAGGCGTCTTAGACCCCGAAGGCGAGGTGCAGAAAACGGGCTACCTCCCGCGCCGATTTCTCGCCGATCAGCCCGTGATTGACGGCGTGATGGAGGTCGGCGACCTGTTGCTGCTGCCCGAAACGGACGACAACCCGCCTGGACAGCCAGGCAATGTGCACGGCGTTGTGCAGGTGCCGCTGGACACCCCAGTCGGCGCGCGCATCGATGTCTACACCCCGCCTGACGCGCCGATTGCCAACGAATCGGTCATCCTATCGCAGCCGAGTGGCGCGTTCCGACTGTGGCTACTGCCTGGCAACTATCGCCTCGTGTTCACCAAGGGCGCACGCACCGCCACACGCACGATCACCGTTACCAGTCTCACGCAGGAGATAGACTTGGGCACAGTCGTCCTCCAGTAATAATACCAATCGCACGGACATAGTTCACAAGCCACCCTGATAAGGGTACAAAGGATTGGCGCGTCGAAGGCAGGGCTCCCCTCTCCCGCAAGGCAGGAGAGGGGCACGGGGTAAGGGGCTGGAAACTACTTACGAAACGGCATCCCAAGCGCTTTGAGCAGCGCGAATGCCTCCTCGTCGGTTTTGGCAGTCGTACAGATGGTAATGTCCATCCCGCGAATGCGGTCTATCTGGTCATACACGATTTCGGGGAACAGAATCTGCTCGCGTAGCCCCATCGAGTAGTTGCCGCGTCCGTCGAACGAGCGGGGCGAGACGCCTGCGAAATCGCGAATACGCGGCAACACCACATTAATCAGCTTCTCCAGAAAGATATACATCCGATCGCCGCGGAGGGTCACTTTGCAGCCGATTCGGTGTCCCTGACGCAGGCGGAAGTTGGAGATAGCTTTTTTGGCGACGGTGACGACAGGCTTCTGTCCCGAAATGAGCGCGAGGTCGCGCACAGCGTTTTCGAGCTGCTTGGGTTCCTGCTCGCCCTTGCCGACGCCCATGTTGATAACGATTTTCTCCAGGCGCGGGATTTGCATCGGGTTCTTGTAGTTGAACTGCTGTTGCAGTTGCGGACGCACGACCTGTTCGTAGTGGGTGCGCAGGCGCGGCGTGATGCGCGCGATTGCGCCGTCGCCTGTCTCGAACAGCTTCTCGGTTTTCTGTTCCTTCGTTGCCTTCTTGCCCTGTGGCTGCTGAGGTGGGGGTGTTTTCTGTTTTGCCATCGTTCATCCCTCACTTCGTAGCGTCGATCATCTCGCCGCACTTTTTGCACACGCGGTACAGTTTGCCGTCCTGACCGCGGATGCGCCCCACGCGGGTCGTCTTATCGCAGTGGGGGCAGACCAGCATCACCTTGCTGGCAAATAGCGGCGCGGGCATCTGAATCTTCGTGCCCTTTTGTGTGATGAGGCGCGGTTTCTGGTGTTTCCAGACGAGGTTCAAGCCGTCGACGACGACGCGGTTCTCGCGGGGCAGCACGCGCTGCACCCGCCCGCGTTGCCCCTTGTCCTTGCCCGAGATAATCTCGACCGTGTCGCCCGTTCGGATTTTCATCCGCAGGGGTCGCTCTCGTTTGCGTACCATCGTTGTTCCTCCTTACAGTACTTCTGGCGCGAGCGAGATGATGCGCATAAACTGCTTATCGCGCAGTTCGCGGGCGACGGGTCCGAAGATGCGCGTACCGCGCGGCTCGCCTTGGTTGTTGATAATCACGCAGGCGTTGTCATCGAAGCGCAGCGTGCTGCCATCGGGTCGGCGGATGGCTTTGCGCGTGCGTACAATCACCGCGCGCACCACATCGCCCTTCTTGATGGGCATATTCGGCGTGGCGGCTTTGACCGACGCCACAATCACATCCCCTACATGCCCATAGCGTGCGTTCGAGCCTTTCAGCACGCGGATACACATCACCTCGCGTGCGCCTGAGTTGTCGGCGACCTTGAGTCGTGTGAACGGTTGTATCATCGCACTCCCTCCTGTCTACTGGGCGCGTTCTAAGATAGCGCGCACGCGCCAGCGTTTGTGTCGGCTGAGCGGGCGCGTCTCGACAATCTCAACGCGGTCGCCCACGCGACAGACGTTGTGTTCGTCGTGCGCCATATATTTTTTGGTGCGCCGAATTGTTTTCCCGTAGAGCGGGTGGCGGAAACTGCGCGTGACGGCGACCACGACGGTTTTGTCCATCTTATCACTGACTACCACGCCGACGCGCACTTTGCGACGCCCCTTATACGGGGTCGTCTCGCCGATTGGCACGCCTTCCATAGGTGTCTCCTGTTGAATCACTTCCTCATTCATATTTGCATACCCCTTAGACGCCTGCCTCGCGTCGTTTCTCGTTGATAATCGTCAAGATGCGTGCAATGTTGCGCTTGAGTTGGCGCATCGAGTCGGTGTCTCTGAGTTGTCCGATACTTTTTTGCACGCGGAGCCGATATTGCTCGTTGCGCAGGTTGTCTAATTCCCGTTGCAGTTCAGGGAGGCTCATGCGGCGCAGTTGGTCGGGGTTGAGCGGTTTCATGCGCGTTCACCTCCTGCGGCAACCGTTTCGGTTTCGACGCCGAGTTGGAAGTCGGCTTTGGAGACGATTTTGGTTTTGATGGGCAGTTTGTGGCTGGCGCGTCGGAGCGCTTCGCGGGCGCGCGCTTCGTCAACGCCGCCGAGTTCCATGATGATGCGTCCGCGTCGGACGACGGCGACCCAGCCCTCCACGCTGCCCTTTCCTGACCCCATGCGGGTTTCGGCGGCGCGTTTGGTGTAGGGCTTATCGGGGAAGATTCGGAACCAGATTTTGCCGCCGCGGCGCAGGTAGCGCACGATGGCGACGCGAGCGGCTTCCATCTGGCGGTTGGTAATCCACGCAGGCTCCATCGCCACCAGTCCGAAGTCGCCGAAGTGCAGTTCGCGTGCGCCTTTGGAGACGCCTTTGCGTCGTCCCCGTTGCTGTTTTCGGTACTTCGTTCGTTTGGGCATCAGCATAGCGTTTCACCTCACTCTGCGGCAGGCGTTTCGGGTGTGGTCGTTTCTGTGGGGCGTCCGCCTTGGCGTCGGCGTCCGCCTTGGCGTCCGCGTCCGCCCCCGCCGCGTCGTCGGCGCGCGGACTTGCGTTCGCCGCCGCGTCCAGGCGCGCCGCGCCTCGCCTCGCCTGGCAGCGCCGACTCAGGCGTGGTTACTGAGGAGAGCAGAATGCGTCGCTCCGTCAGCGGGATGTCGCCCTTGTAAATCCAGACTTTGACGCCGATGGTGCCGTAAATCGTGTACGCGGTCGCGAATCCGTAATCGATTTCGGCGCGCAGGGTCTGCAGCGGCACGCGCCCCCAGCGATCCCACTCGGTGCGGGCAATCTCCGCGCCGCCGAGCCGCCCCGCAACCATCACCTTAATCCCGCGCAGGTTCGAGCGTTGGGCGCGTGCAATTGTTTGGCGGATGGCGCGCCGATGTGAAACACGGCGCTCCAACTGGCTGGCGATGTTCTCCGCCACCAGTTGCGCGTCTTGGTCGGGGTTGCGCACATCTTCGACATCAATGCGCAGTTCGGGCTTATTCGGATGGATTGCCTTGAGTACCGCGCGGGTGACCTCCTCGATGCCTTGACCGCCGCGCCCGATAATCTGTCCAGGGCGCGCGGCGTAGATAATAATGCGCACGATGTTCGCCGCACGCTCGATCTCGATGCGTGAAATGCCCGCGCTGTACCAGCGTTGCTTGATGGTGCGCCGTATCAGGTAGTCTTCGTAGAGTGTGTGGCGGTACTGCTTCTTGGGCGCGTACCATCGACTCTCCCAGTTGCCCGTAACGCCCACACGAAAGCCAATTGGGTTGATTTTCTGACCCATTAGTTCTGCTCCTCCTGCTGCGGTTGCGGTTGTTTACGGGTAGCGGGGCGTACCCCCATCGGCAAGAGAACCCCCAGCTCGATAGTGATATGGCTGGTGCGCTTGAGGATGCGGAACGCGCGCCCGCGATCTTTGGGCAGGATGCGCTTCCAGCGGGGACCTTCGTCCACATAGGCGCGCGCGACAAACAGCATGCGTGAGTCGAGCCCCGCGTTGTGGACAGCGTTCGCGACGGCAGACTCCAGCACTTTCCGCGCGATGCGTGCGGACTTGTTGGGCATTTGCTGGAGAATCACGAGCGCCTCATCAACCTGCTTGCCGCGCACCAAGTCGATGGCTAATCGCGCCTTGCGTGGTGGGATTCGAACATAGCGTGCAACCGCTTTCATAGTTACCTCCTTACTTCTTCTTGACCTTCGAGGTCTTCTCCGAGCCTGCGTGTCCGCGGAAGGTGCGCGTCAGCACGAACTCGCCCAGTTTGTGTCCGACCATCTGCTCGGTCACATAGACGGGCACATGTTTGCGTCCGTCGTGAACGGCGAAGGTCAGCCCGATCATTTCGGGCACGATGGTTGAACGGCGCGACCAGGTTTTGATGGGGCGCCTCTGTCCGGGCGGCGCGTCCATCATCGCCAGCACCTTCTTCATCAACTTCGGGTCGACATAGGGTCCCTTTTTTAGCGAGCGCGCCATAGGTTATTTCCTCCGCTTGAGAATGAATCGGCTGGTGCGTTTGTTGCGTCGGGTTTTGACGCCGAGCGCGGGTTTGCCCCATGGGGTTTTAGGGTGGGGCAGTCCGATAGGCGCTTTGCCTTCGCCGCCGCCGTGCGGGTGGTCGCGCGGGGTCATCGCCGAACCGCGCACATGGGGGCGGCGTCCCAGCCAGCGCGACTTGCCCGCCTTGCCCCACACCTCGTTCTCGTGGTCTAAGTTGCCGACCTGTCCCACGGTTGCGCGGCAACTGAGGTGTACGAGGCGCATCTCGCCCGAGGGCATGCGCAGGGTCGCATAGTTGCCCTCTTTTGCGAGGATTTGGGCTGCCGCGCCCGCACTGCGCACCAGTTGCCCGCCCTTGCCAGGATAGAGTTCGATGTTATGTACCAGCGTACCGACGGGGATATTCTGCAGTGGCAGCGCGTTGCCTGGCAGAATGTCGGCGTCGGCTCCGCTCATCACGGTTGCGCCGACCTCCAGCCCGACAGGCGCGAGGATGTAGCGCTTTTCGCCGTCTTCATACTCCAGGAGCGCGATGCGGGCGGAGCGGTTCGGGTCATACTCGATGGCGACCACTTTCGCGGCAACGCCGTCTTTATTGCGCTTGAAGTCGATGATGCGGTACAGGCGTTTGTTGCCGCCGCCGCGATGGCGCGCCGTCACGCGCCCCATGTTGTTGCGCCCACCCGTCTTGCGCAGACCGACCGTGAGGCTCTTTTCAGGTTCGTCTTTGGTAATCTCCTCGTAGGTCGAGGTCTGCATAAAACGCCTTCCAGGCGAGGTCGGTTTCCATTTCTTAATCCCCATCTCTATTTGCCTCCACTTACAGGTTGAAGTCTTCGATGGTCTGGTCAGGCTTGAGCGTCACGATGGCTTTTTTCCACGCGCGGGTGTAGCCCCGACTGCGCAGTCCGACGCGCCTCGGCTTGGGCTTGACCCACAGCGTGCGCACCTTGATCGCGTCCACATTATACAGTTGCTTGAGCGCGTGCTTGATGTCGATTTTGGTGGCGTCATCTGCCACTTCGAACATGTATTGGTTCTCCAGCATGCGCAGGCGTGTGCCCTTCTCGGTAATCAGCGGGCGGACGATGACTTGTGTGGGATGTTTCATTGCGCCCACACCTCCTCCATTTTGGCGATGGCTTGCTTCGTGGCGATGACGCGCCGCGCTGGGATGATTTCGTGCAGGGCGAACGCGGGCGCGATGCGCACCAGCACATTCGGCAGATTGCGGAACGACTTGTAGACGATTTCGTTCGGCTCGTGGATGAGGATAAGGACGCGCTCGCTGCCAATCCCAAGCGCATTAAGGAACGCCGCCGCGTGCTTGGTCTTGATTTCGGGGAAGTTCAGCTCGTCGACGACGAGCAGCGCGCCGTTCTCGGCTTTGTCGGCAAGCACGGTACGGAAGGCGAGCCGTCGTTCTTTCTTGTTCACGATGGGGTTATAGTCGCGCGGGGTCGGTCCGTGCACGATTCCGCCTTTGCGCCAATGCGGGGCGCGGATGGAGCCTTGGCGGGCGCGTCCCGTGTGCTTCTGGCGCCACGGCTTGCGTCCGCCGCCGCGCACCTCGCCGCGCGTCTTGGTGTCGTGCGTGCCCTGACGCAGGTGCGCCAATTGCGCCACGACCGTGCGATGCACCACACTCATCTTGCCCTGCGTTCCAAACAGGCGGTCGCTCAGTTCGACCTCGCCTATCGCTTGACCCTGCGCGTTATACAAACTGACTTTTGGCATAGGAATCACCTCTCCTGTTTCTGCACATAGACGATGGAGCCGCGTCCGCCGGGCACGGCGCCCTTAATCAGCACACGGTTCTTGTCGGCGAGGATTTTCACGATGGTCAGGTTGCGCGTAGTGACTTGCTCGCCGCCCATGCGCCCGGGCATGCGTTTCCCCTTGAACACGCGCTGGGGACCTGTCGCGCCGCTGGAGAGCGGTCGGCGGTGGGTCATCGAGCCGTGTGTCTTCGGTCCGCCTGCGAACCTGTAGCGGCGCACCACGCCTGCGAAGCCCTTCCCCTTGGAAGTGCCCGTGACCTTAATCGTTTCGCCCTCTTGGAACACATGCTCGACGCGCACTTCCTGTCCGCTGGCGGCTTGCCCGTCGACGATTCCGAACTCTTTCAAGTGACGCAGGGGCTTCTCCAACTCGGCTTTTTCGAACACGCCTCGCATCGGCTTGTTCACGCGCTGGGTCTTCATTGGCTCAAAGCCGACCTGAGCCGCGTAGTAGCCGTCCTTTTCGGGGGTGCGCACCTGCACCACATAGCACGGACCCAACTCCACGACGGTTACGGCGACCATGCGTCCGTTCTCGTCGAAGATGTGCGTCATGCCGAGTTTGCGTCCGATTAAGCCTGTTAGCACGGGGGGTGGAGGCAGTTCGCGTTTGGGTTTGGCAGGCGTGGCGGGCGCGGCTGGTTCCGCTGCGGTTGCGCTCGCCGCCTCCGACACATCTTCCCCTGTCGCCTCTTCGGAAGCCTCTGCGGGGGCAGCCGACTCGCCTTCGACTGCCGTTTCGCTTACCGCCTCAACGGACGCTGTCGGCTCGCTTTCGGCAGTCGATTCGCCCGCCGCTGCGGCGGGCGCTGCCGACGCATCTGGCTCGGCGCCCGTCTCAGGTTGCTCGCTGCTGGCTTGCGGGGTCTCCTCCGATACTTGTTTCTCTTCTTGCATCGCTACTGCCTCCTTAGAGTTTAATCTCAATATCTACGCCGCTGGGCAAATCCAATCGCATAAGCGCGTCAATTGTTCGGTTGTTCGGTTCCAGGATATCGATGAGCCGTTTGTGGGTACGGATTTCGAAGTGTTCCATGCCGATTTTGTCGATGTGCGGACCGCGAATGACGCAGAATCGGCGGATGTCGGTCGGCAGCGGCACGGGACCGCGCACGCGCGCGCCCGTGCTCTGCACCTGCTCGACAATCCGCTTCACGGAATCGTCCAGCACGCGATGGTCGTAGGCTCGTAGTCGTATCCTGATTTTGTCGCGTTTCATCGTCCTCTCCTCCAGGATCGGAGCGGAGGGGGATTATACCCTATCCGCTCCAATCGGCTGGCGCGCGTTTAGTCCAGCATCTCCGTGACAACGCCCGCGCCCACCGTCCGACCACCCTCACGAATGGCAAAACGCAAGCCCGTCTCTATCG
>NZ_JANSHP010000066.1:0-57083 GCF_047502605.1 Synechococcus sp. RC10A2 | reverse complement strand
TTCTCGGAAGCTCCCGTCTACAGCCCGTCAGGGCTTAGCGGGAGAGGATGTCACCTTGGCCGCCCGCGCCGGGGCAGGAGCTAGCTTACAGACAGGGAGTAATCTGACCTCTGTTGGCAGGCGTCGCTTCCTCCCCACGGCTAGCCGCGCTGCGTTTTTCTAAGGAGGGGGAGGCAAGCTCTGTAGAACGCTGTGAACCACCGCTGCCGAGTTGAGAGCCGCTGTCTGAAAAAAAGTTAGGAAATCGGTATCGCTCCCTATGTCGCTAACCGATCGGACCAGCAGACAAGGGATCCCAGCTTCTTGCGCCACCCGTACCACCGCCGCTCCTTCCATTTCCACGACCAGGGCTCCGGTGCGCTCGCGAATTTGATGCCGGAGCTTGGCGTCGGCCACAAATACATCGCCCGTGGCCACCAGGCCTTGGTGGATGACCGGCTGCCGCCCCTGCAGCGGGTGAAGAGGGATCCGCTCCCCTTGGGCCACGATCAGGTCGTAAAGGGCACTATCGGCCTCCGCTAGAGGATGGCGCAACTCAGGGATAAAGTCGATCCCCAAGACAAAGCCTTCGGGCCGTCCGGTGCCGAAATCGTGCTCGATGGCGGCATGGGCCAGCACCACATCCCCCATCTGCAGGTGATCGGCCAAGGCGCCGGCCACGCCGGTAAAGATAATGCCCCGCAAAGGGAAGTGGGCCACCAACAGGGCTGCCGTAGTTGCCGCTCGCACCTTGCCCACCCCCCCTTGAACTACCACCACCGGCTGTCCGGCCAGGGATCCCTGATGGAACTGCCGCCCCAGATGGGTATGGACAGAGTTGATCTCCATTGCTTGGGTGAGCATGGCCACTTCTTCCGGCAGGGCCCCCAAAATGCCGACAGCCTTTTGGGAGGGGTGGGATGGAGTTTCCATAGGGCTTCCCTTAGGTTTTTGAGAATCCTCAGGTTTGAGAGGCGGGCGGGATCCGCTGTCCCCACAGGCCTGGCCATTTGGTGACTTTGAGATCTCCCAGCACCTGCACCTGACAGGCCAAGCGCAGCCCGTTGCCGTCCTGGGCCGCCGCCGTGGACGGGAGTTGGTGGGGTGGCAAAGACAGGCGGGCCCGTTCTCGCCAGCCCATAGGGGAAACAGCCCCTTCGATTTGTACGGCACAGGTGCCCAGACCGCGGCAGTTGAGGATAGGAGCCGGCGGGTTGTAGAGCGGGATCCCGGCTTGCAGCAGCACCTGGCGCAGGTTGGCGCCCGCCTCATAAGCGAGGGTGCGTCCTTGAACGTCAGGCTGGGGCATAGGTAACCTTCCCAACCGCGAACAGTTCTATTCTGGCCTGAGCCGGATCCGGCAGCATGGCAGGTAGGTGGGAGGGCTAGGCAGTATAGTTAAGGTGGTTAGACAGGGAGTAGGGGAAAGACCATGGTCTACAGCGAGCCGCTCATCGACCGTTCTCCAGAAGGTTTTCCAGGCCTGATGGAAGAGCCCCCTCGCTACGTTGAAGTTGTCTCAGCAGTAGTTTCCAGCCTCAAAGAAGATGCCGCCTACGAGAACCACGAGCAGGGCCACACCTGGAAATTCACCTACGGCAGCGTGGAAGTGTTCGTCCACCTGAGCGGCGAATCCCCCGAAGATACCCTGTTGGTGTGGTCTCCCGTGCTCTCTCTGCCGGTGGCGGAGCCGGCTAAGCTCATGCAGAAGCTGCTGGAGAAAAACTGGAGCGAAACTCTGGAAGCCCGTTTTTGCATCTGGAACAACCAAGTGGTGCTAAACCACCACCGCACTCTGGAAGGGCTCAGCGCTGGCGAGATCTCGCGCGCCATCACCCTTGTGGCCAGCTTGGCCGATGAGTACGATGAGCAGCTCCAGGCTGAGTTTCCCAAAGCTTGATGGGATCCCAGGGCTCTTGGCTGCCCTATCGCGTGGCCGCTGGCGGCTGGCAGATGGAGCAGGACTTTTGGCTTTTGCAGCGGCTGCGCCAGGATCCCAGGCCCTGTTTGCGCTTTTACGGCTGGGATCGGCTTACCCTCTCTCTGGGACGTCACCAGGCCTGGCCAGATCTGCCGCCAGGGATCCCGATGGTGCGCCGGCCCACCGGAGGACGGGCGGTGTTGCACCAGGCGGCGGAAGATGCAGCAGAGCTGACCTACAGCTTGGTGTTGCCCCTCTCTTACCTCCAAGCTCGGCTGCCCAATTTGCGGCGAGCCCAGGTGTACGACTTCTGCTGCCGTTTTTGGGTAGAGGGGCTGGCGGCGCTGGGCATTGAGGTGGATGCTCCCGCTTCTGTCCGCGGCCAAGGTGGCCAGGATCGGGGCTACCGCAACAAAATCAGTTGCTTTGCCGCCCGTACCCGTGCCGATCTAAGCTGGCAGCGCAAAAAGCTGATGGGCAACGCCCAACTGTGGCAACCCTGGGGGATCCTGCAACAGGGATCCCTCCTGTTGCGGCCCAATCCCGAGCTGTGGGAACGGTACCTGCCCGGATCGCAAGTGATTGGCGTGTACGACCTTTGCCCAACAGCGCCGGGGATCCCTGAGTTGATTGAGCATTTTCTCCGCATGGCCCAGGAGTGCTTTGAGGTGGAATGGCAAGAAGAAGCCTGGCCCGCACTGCTGGCTTAGTTTCTGGTTTCTAATCAACCATCGAGGGAGCAAGAAATAGCTTGACTCTTGCTGAAAAAGAGTTGTGCAGAAAAATCCGGAAGGCTTTGCAGCTAGACCGAAGAAGATTTTCCCTTGCTTAGAGCTCTAGCCTCTTTCCCCTGCGAAAAGAGGAAAGCCAAGACTCGTCCCAGCGCTATTTTTTGTGTCGACAAACACCAAAGGCAAAGCAGCAAGAGACTGCTACCCTCTCCATCCCCAATAGCTGTGCTAAAACCAAGGCAGCGCTCAGCCAGGTAAGCCATGCCAAAAGTTTGGGCGGCAGTTTTGCTAGGCATTTTCTTACTGCCGCAGCCCGCTTGGGCCATTACCCTTGAACAAGTGCCCAACCCCCGCCGTCAGTATGGAGGGTGGGTTTCCGACACCGCCAATATCCTCAGCAGTAGCACTGAAAACGAGCTGAACCGCCTTATCACCCAGCTTGAGCAGCGCACCGGTGCCGAGATGGCGGTGGTTACGGTACCCAATACCCAGGGATATGCCACACCGAAAGCGTTCACTACGCAACTATTCAACTACTGGGGCATTGGCAAGGCTGGCCGCAACAACGGCGTGTTGTTCCTCGTCTCGGTAGGAGATCGGCGGATAGAGATTGAGACAGGCAGAGGCTTGACCACCCTCCTCCCCGACAGCCAGGTTCAGCAGATTATCGACCAGCAAATCCTGCCCAGGTTTCGCGCCGGAGACTTCGACGGCGGCACCCTAGCGGGAGTACGGCAGTTGGCCTCAGCCCTGCAGGGGCAGCAGGCTTCCACCTCTCTTTCCCCTGCAACCGTTCCTCAAGCGGTTGGAGCGGGATCCCTGGCTGTTGCCCAAAGCTCCCTGGAAGGGATCCTGCTGCTATTGGGGATCATCATCCTAGGGGTGGGGTGGCAGCGCTCCCGCTTGCCGGTCTACCTAAAGGCCGAGCGAGGGACAAGACGAGCTATCCCCCTGACCCGTCGAACTCAAGAGGCGGCTGCTCTCTCTTCGCTCCAGAGCGATCCCATTCGACTGTTTCTCTATTCCGGCTCCCTTTGCCTTGGCCTCTTCCTGATGTCGGCCAGTGGCAACTGGCTGGTGCTGACGCTGCCCCTCCTGGCGGCTGTGGTGACCGACGGCACCCTGTGCCAGAAGCGGGGGATCCCCTTTCAGCCCGTGGTCTGCCAAAGCTGCGGTCGACCCATGCGCCCCATCCAGGCGCAAGTTCTCGATACGTGCCTCTCCCCGGGAGATCGCTTAGCCAAAAGCCGGGGCAGAGCCAGCTACTACGGCTGGTTTTGCCCTAGCTGTCAGGGGGCAGCTGTGGTTGTTCGCGAGAATGCATTTTATCGCCACCTCTATTGCCCCCGGTGTCAAGCTCTCACCCTCGACCTCACCACCCAGGTTCTCAGGGAAGCCACCTATTCCTCTAGCGGCTTGAAGCTGGAAATCCTGAGCTGTCCTATCTGCGGGTACCGCAGCGAGCGAGAGGTGGTCATCCCCGAGCTCAGCGACACAGACACAGATTCAGACTTCGGTGGAGATTCAGGTGGAGATTCAGACTTCGGTGGCGGTAGCAGCGGAGGTGGCGGAGCGGGCGGCAGTTGGTGAGACCCAACTCTAGAGATTTCTCTATCGATCTGAAAAAGGAGTCGGGCTTCTCTTAAATCCGCCAGGGCAGTACAGTGGTAAGGGAGCAGCGATAGAGAAGATCCCATGACCCTTGCAGAAGGCGTACAACTGGTTAGCTTTGGGGTGCTCTCGGCAATGGCCATTGGCTTTGCCCTGGGAGTGGTTTGGGCCCCTAACATCGTCTATTCCGGCTTTCTCTTGGGGGGCGTTTTCCTGAGCATAGCTGGGCTGTACCTTCTCTTGAATGCCGATTTTGTGGCTGCAGCTCAGGTGTTGATCTACGTCGGCGCCGTCAACGTGCTGATCCTGTTCGCCATCATGCTGGTGAACCGGCGCTACACCTTTGCCCCTCTGAAGCTGGGCTGGCTGCGCAATGGAGTGACAGCGGCGGTGTGTTTGGGGCTGTTTGCCCTCCTGACGGCAATGGCCCTGAATACCCCCTGGCAGTTGGAGCCGATCCAGCCCACGAGCAGTGCTTTGGTGATGGGTGGGCATTTCTTTAGCGACTATCTGTTGCCGTTCGAGTTGGCTTCTGTTTTGCTGCTGATGGCGTTGATCGGGGCCATTGTGCTGGCGCGTCGAGAGTTTGTCGTTCCCCAAGCCCAAGAAGGGGATCTCAGCTTGCTGGAGCGGGCCCGGCCACAGCTTGAATCGGAGTCGGAACGCCCAGCAGAGCTGGTGAGCACGCGTTGAAGCTGCCTGCTCTCGGCCATACAGCCCAGCGTTTTCCTGATGCCCCTCTCATCTGTATCCAGTGGAGCCTCTTGTGATGTTGCAACTGCAGTTTTTCTTGGTGGTCGCGGCAATTCTTTTCTGCATCGGCATCTACGGCTTGATCGTCAGTCGCAACGCCATTCGGGTGTTGATGTCGATTGAGCTGATGCTCAACGCCGTCAACCTGAACTTTATGGCTTTCTCCAACTTTGTCGACTCGGGCTTGATTCGCGGCCAAGTGTTTTCGGTATTTGTCATCACCGTGGCGGCTGCCGAGGCGGCAGTGGGCTTGGCCATTGTGTTGGGGATCTACCGCAACCGCGCCACCATCGACATGGAGAGCTTTAACCTGCTCAGGTGGTAGTTGTTTTCTTGATCGATGACTTTCAGGTGCGGCTGGGCAGCGGCGGGCATTGGATCCCAGGGATCAGGGATTCCAGCAGGCCGCTGCAGGCGTCCCAGAGCAGCTCGATCACGTAGTGAAACCCTGCCTCGCCCCCGTAGTAGGGATCCGGAACTTCTTCATCGGTGTGAGAACGACAGTAGCTACAGATTAGGCGTACCTTGTCGGCATATCTTCTCTGGGGATCGAGGCTGAGGATATCGCGGTAATTTTGCCGATCCATGGCCAGGATCAGGTCGAACTCCCGCAGATCCAAAGGATGAATTTGCCGGGCTTGGCCGTGCAGCTCCAGTCCATAGCGCTGGGCAACTTGTCGCATGCGGCGATCTGGGGGACTGCCGAGGTGGTAGGCGGCTGTACCTGCCGAATCGCAGAGGATGTCCCCCTCATGGCCGCTGCTCTGCAGCAGGTGGTTGGTGATCCCTTCGGCAGCGGGAGAACGGCAGATGTTGCCCAGGCACACAAACAGCAGCTTTTGGCTCATGGATCCCTCGACGGCAGTGAACATTTCCCACCGCATTATCTGCGTTTTGCGGCCCAGAGTACAGAAGCAGGCGAGAGGGGATAGGGCCCTCAGGCGGCAGCGGGACAGATTCTTGGCCAGAATGGAGCTAGTTCCCCTGGTGAGATGTCTTATGCCAGATGCCACCCGCTACCCCCACCCGCAGGATGTGGCCAACCTCATTCTCTACTTGCAAACGGAGCTGGCTCTGTTTGAACAATGGGCTGCTCAAGAAGGGATCCCGTCTGCGGCTCTGCGCCCCATCGAGCGCTCCCAAGAGGCTTTGCGGCGAGCTGTAGATCAACTGGAGCTGCGGGAGTGGTACCGCGAACTCACCTATGGCTTTCGGGATCAGTTGGGGCGCCTAGAAGAATGGTTGTAGCTGTCCGGCAGAGCTTTCCAGTGCCAAAATAACGACAACTTTCCCAGGGGCGCCGCTCATGTTGCAGGTTCAGGATCTCTGCTACCACCCGGCAACCCTCCCTCAGCCGATTCTCCGGGATCTCTCCTTTGAGCTGGGCCTGAATCAGTTGGGGCTGATCGTGGGCAAAAGTGGGGCCGGCAAGAGCACCCTGCTGGAAATTTTGGCCGGCTTGGCGCGGCCCACGCGCGGGCGGATTGCCTGGGGAGGAACAGAGCTCTCCCCCCAGCAGTTGCGCAGCATGGCGGGGCTGGTGTTTCAGTTCCCGGAGCGTCACTTTTGTGGCTTGACGGTGCTAGAGGAAATGCGCTTCGGCCACCCGGAGCTGCAACAAAAGGAGATTGAAAACGTTCTCAAACAGGTGGGATTGGAAGGGATCCCTCTGTGCACCTCCCCCAACCATCTCAGTGGCGGACAACAACGGCGCTTGGCCCTGGCGGTACAGCTTATTCGCGGCCCGCTGCTACTGCTGCTGGACGAGCCGACGGCAGGGCTGGACTGGTCGGTGCGGCGGCAGTTGATCGAGCTGCTGGCCCGGCTGAAATCCACCTGGACGGTGTTGGTGGTTTCCCACGACCCAGAGGAGCTATCCTCCATTGCCGATGTGCGGTGGATCTTGCAGGCGGGATCCCTGCAGCCGTTGCCGACAGATGCGCTGCTTCAAAGGTAGCGGCGGGGATCCACCGGCTGGCCGTTGACCCGCACCTCGAAGTGAACGTGGGGGCCGGTGGAGAGGCCGGTGGAGCCGGAAGCGGCAATGGCCTGCCCCCGCTGTACCTGCTGACCCACCCCAACGGCGACGCGGCTGTTGTGGGCGTACAGGGTGGTGATGCCGCCGCCGTGGTTGACAATCACCGTGTAGCCGTAGCCGCCATACCAGCCGGCGTAGATGACGGTGCCCCGGTCTGATGCCCGAACTGGCGTGCCGGTGGGCACACCGAAGTCGATCCCCGCATGGAAGCGGCGGCTTCCGTAGATGGGGTGAACCCGCCAGCCGAAGCCGCTGGTGATTGGCCCGCGCACTGGTGGGATCAACCGGCCTGTCCCCTGAACCGGATCTCTGCCCCCCCGCTGCTGAGCCTGCTGGGCGATCAGTTGCTGGATGAGGATGGTCAACTGTTGGGAATCGGCTTCCAAACGCCGTTGGGCTGCTTCATAGGCGGCGCGCTCGTTGGCCAGGCGGCCCACCAGTTGCTCTTGGGCGGCAGCCTGCTGCTGCAGTTGGTTTTTCTGGGCTGCCAGCTCCTGCAAGATTAAAGAAATCTCGTTGCGCTGCGCTTCCAGGGCGATCCGCTGCTGATCCACCTCCTTGGCCATCACCTGCAGCTCTCGGATCAACTGCCGGTCGGCTTCGATTAGCAATTGCAACTGGTGGCGGCGATCGAAAAACTCGTTGAGGTCGCGGCTGGTGAGCAGCAAAGCCCACCAATGTTCCGCCCCCTGCCGCTGCATGTAGCGCAAGCGGGCGGCCGTGCCCTGCTGCTGCCGTCTCAGGCGGTCTTCCAGCTCTTGGAGCTCCTTCTGCGCTTGCTCTAGCGCCCTCTGGGCCTGTTCCAGACGATATTGGTTGTCGCGAAGGCTAGCTTCTGTCTGTTGGATGTTTTGCCGCAGGGATCCCATGCGGCGACGGGCTTCTTCTTCCGCTTGGCGCAGCTCTCCCAGGCGTCGCTGGGTGCCCCGGATTTGTTGCTGGATCTGTTGCTGCCGCTGTTGCAGTTGGTGGAGATTCTGCGCCTGAGATGGAGCAACCCGCCACAGTCCCCCCAGCACCAGGAGGGCGAGCAACCCGACCATCACCCATGCCTTCAGGCTGTGTGTCCCACAACTGAGCTTGACCACTCCCCACACCCTCGGCAACCAACCTACCGACCCTAAGAATACAAAGATTCGCAAGGACTGATCGAGCCCAATCGCGCTGTTGCCCGCTGTCGTTACTCCAAATCGTTACAAGATACAAGCAAAACGGCTGGGTTATTTTCAATACCAGTAAAACCGTTCATTCCTTCAATTCCTGACTTCCCCCTCCCTTTGAGAGAGGGGCTGGGGGCGAGGGATCCTCACTGCGGCTAGGTTCGTATCGATCTCCAGATCCCACAGGTCTAATCGGTGCCCAACCTAAACAACCGGCAAGCCAGAGCAACCTCGACACAACATCCAGACAATGGCGATAAACTAGCCGCTCACCTGCCGGCAAAACCTCATGCCAGTAAGATGAAAACGATCAATGCCAACCAGAAAGTTACCTCGTAGAGATGGGCTACCATGCGCCACCTTTCCCCTGAGGGAGCTTCCTCCTCTCCTCTGCCGAGTTCAATGTTGGTTAAGGAGCTAACAAGGCTGCAGATAGCTACTAAAATGAGAGACCAGCGACGCCATGAAAGGATGGGAAAAGTAAGCGCTCCAACGAGTGCTACAAACCCGCAAACAGTTGCCCCTATAAACACCACTTTTGCCTGTTCTTTATTCTATTTTAGCCTTCTTCTCAAAAGGAAATTTGTTATAGCTTGTCATTGTTTTACCGTCGGGCTGTTTGGTTATTTTTAATTGCAATTAAACTTAAAATCAACCCAAGCAAGGTAGAAATCGATGAGAGAGGGCTTTTCCACAGATGGTGTTTGAGGGTTCTGAACAGAGCTTCAGAGAGGGATGGCGGCACCCCTGGCTACTCCATTTGTGGCAGCAGCCCCTGATCGCGGTGATCCGCCTCTCGGCCAGCCCGGCCCAAGCCCTTGAGGGATCCACCCTGGCCATCCGGGCCGGGATCCGCCACATTGAGATCACTCCCCAAGTTCCCCGGTATCTGGAGTTGATTGCCCAACTGCGGCAAGACTACCCGCATTGCTGGGTAGGGGTGGGCACGGTTTTAAATCGGCAGATGGCAGAGCAGGCTTGGCAGGCGGGAGCCCAATTCTATGTTTGCCCCTTTGCGGACGAGAGCATCATCCGCTGGGGTCGGGAAGCAGGGCTGCCCATTGTGCCCGGCGCCCTCACCCCCGGCGAGATCTGGAGGGCCTGGCAGGCCGGGGCAACGGCAGTAAAGGTGTTTCCGGCAGAAAGCCTTGGCGGATCCCGTTACCTGCGCCATCTGCAACCGGTGCTGGGATCCCTGCCTTTGATCCCAACTGGGGGGGTTACCTTGGCCAATGCAGCAGAATATCTGCAGGCAGGGGCCTGGGCTGTCGGCATCGCCGGGGATCTCTTCCCGGCGGAGCTTCTTTCCCAGCAAGGGGTTGATCCAGACAGTTGCCGGCAAGAGCTGGAAAATCGGCTGCGGCAAACGCTACAACAGCTTGCCAGCCAGAGGGTCGCCGCAGCCTGGCCCGAACTTCCGGGTGAACCCCCAGAGTAGGGGGCGCGTTGACGCTCCCCGCACTTGAGTGGGGAGATGGCCGAGCACCCTGGCAGCAAACTTTGGAGGGCGCTGCCCAGCCGCACCCCCGACATCCCTCAGACAAAGAAAGTCCGAGAGTTGCGTCTGATTTCCCTATCACCTTGGCCGCCGCTCCCCTTACATGGGGTTCCTTGACTTCCCCCTTCCAGGGTTTGCAGCGTATTTGCCTGGGGAGGCGTCTTTTATGGCTATCGCAGCGGCACCCTAGCACAGCCAGCAATGTTAGCGCTACAGTACATTGAAGGTTTGTACCACTGGCAAGGGCGACTCAAGTCGTGGGTGGCCGTTCCGCTCCGTACTCAATGGGGCCAGCGAGCCAATTTTGGGTGTGAGTGAGGCCTGCATGGAGGGATTCCTGGATCTGTACCTGGAGCTAAACGTCCCCAGCCCAGTTGAGGAAGCCACTTGGCACCGTTGGTTTGAGGTGTGGCTGCGGGAGCTGGGGGTGACGGATCCCTGCGAGCTCAGCCTTTGCCTCACCTCCGACGAGCACATCCGCCAGCTCAACCGCGAGTTTCGCCACATCGACGCTCCCACCGATGTCCTGGCCTTTGCCGCCGAGGAGACGTCCACCCCTGTCGAGCTGCAGAAGATAACAGGGGTGCGCCTGCTGGGGGATATCGTGATTTCGGTACCCACCGCTTGCGCGCAGGCAAAAGCCCAGGGGCAGCGGCTGTCGCGGGAATTGGCCTGGCTGGCCAGCCACGGCCTGCTGCATCTCTTGGGATGGGATCACCCCGATGAGCTTTCCCTACAGCGCATGCTGCAGCAACAGCACCACCTGCTTGCCGCCATCCAAGAAGACCTGGAGGTGACCCATGGCCAGCAGCCCTAGCCGTTTTCCCCAGCCGCTGCGTTTGGCGGCATTGCGACGGCGAGCCCCTTTCACTTCAGCGCAGGTCGATTCGGCCCATCCCTCCGAGGCACCAGACCCGGGAGCCGAGGCTGACCTCGCGGCGCAGGATCCCTGGCAGCGCCCCCCCTCGTGGCAGGTGGCCACTAGCCTAAGTAAAAGCTTCTACTATGCAGGAAAGGGCCTGCTGTACGCCGCCCGCACCCAGCGCAACTTTCGCATCCACCTGGCTATGGCGGTAGTGGCCTTTGTCTTAGGGTTGGCCCTGCGGCTGAGCGCCGTAGAAATGGCCCTGATCAGCTTGACCAGCGGGATGGTGATGGCCTTGGAGCTGGTGAATACTGCCCTGGAAGCAGTGGTGGATCTGACCCTGGGCAGCCGCTATCACCTGCTGGCAGAAATTGCCAAAGATTGCGCTGCTGGAGCGGTGTTAGTGGCAGCGATGGCGGCTTTGGCTGTGGCAGCTTGGCTGTTTCTCCCCCCCTTGCTGCTGCTGCTGCCAGGGTAGGGACGCCGAAAAAGTTTTGCCCAGCCTCTCAAGGGATCCCATCCCAAACAGGTTTGTGCTGTGGATTCCTGGCTCCCCTCTCCCGCAGGGAAAGGGGTTAAGGGGTGAGGGATAAGGAGGGTCGGGAACTTGAGTGGGAGGGCGGTGTCCTAGTCTGCGAAAGGCCTATACGCCTAAAAGCACGACCCCTTTGTAATCGGGGTGACCAGCTTGACCCAAGGGCCTCCTCTATATTTGGGAATGGATCACCACCCGTCCCCCCTGTCGATCCAAATTCAGGGGTTTGGCCTCTGCTTCGATATCCAGTTGCTCCCAGGCGCCGACCATGGCGCATCCCACCCGTTCTCGCTCCTCCGGGGCGCAGAAGGCTAAAAGCGTGGGGCCAGCCCCGCTGATCACCACCCCATAGGCCCCGGCAGCCAGAGCCGCTGCCTGGACGGTTTTGAAGCCGGTAATCAGCTCCATGCGCGCCGGTTGGTGCAGTCGATCCTGCAAGGCCACCTTCAGCCAGTCCGCCCGCCCCGACTGCAGGCTGCGGATAAGCAGCCCCAGGTGACTGACGGAAAAGACAGCATCCGCCAGGCTGACGGACTTGGGCAGGATCTCGCGGGCCGCCTGGGTAGACAGCTTAAAGTTAGGCACCGCCGCCACTAGGCCGATGCGCTCGTGCCAATCCACCGGGCAAAATACCCATTGCCCCTGCTGCCCCTGCACACAGAGTTGACAGCCGCCCTGGAGGGCGGGCACCACGTTGTCGGGATGGCCTTCAAGGGCAATGGCCAACTGCAGGAGAGTCTCAGGAGCCAGGTTCAGCGATCCAAGAGCATTAGCCCCCAACAGGCCGCCGACAATGGCAGTGGCAGAGCTGCCCAGGCCCCGCGCCAGGGGCACGTTGAGGGTGATCTCAATCTCCACCCCCGGCACCGGCTTGCTTAGCAGCTCGAAAGCACGGCAGAAAGCGCGGTACACCAGGTTGTCCTTGCTCTGGCTGATGTGATCGCTGCCGCGATAGTGGATGCTGAGGCCGGTGGGAATCTCGCGAAATTGGAAGTGGTTGTAGAGCTCCAGGGCTGCACCGATGCAATCGAACCCCGGCCCCAAGTTAGCGGTGGTGGCGGGGACGATCACCTCTACTCGCTCTCTAACCAAGGGGGAAGCTCCTTAGCGAACGGCGGGCAACTCAATACCTGTAAGCCCCCATTATCCTACGAATGGGAGATCTCAGGCTCGCAGGGCCTCGATGGGATCTAGTTGCGCCGCTTGGCGGGCCGGGAAAATGCCGAAAACCACCCCGATCCCCGTCGAGAGGGAAAAGGACACCGCCACCGCCACTGCATCCACGCGGGTGGCCAGGGGGGTGAACACTTGCAGCGCCACCAGCAGGCCGCTGCTGAGGAGGATCCCGGCCACGCCCCCGCTGACGGCAATGAGAATAGCTTCGGTGGCAAACTGCTGCAAAATTTGCCGGCTATCGGCGCCGATCGCCTTGCGCAACCCGATCTCGGAGGTGCGTTCCGACACCGAGATCAGCATCACATTCATGATCCCCACCCCGCCCACCAGCAGCGAGAGGGCCGCCGTGCCGGTCAGCAGCACCCGCAGCAAGGTTAAGATCCTGGCCGCCCCGTCCAGCAACACCTTTTGGTTGCGGACGACGAAGTCATCCTCCCCCACCAGTTGGTGCCGTTGCCGCAGCAAGTTGCGGATCTGGAACTCGGCAGCCGGCAGATCTGCTTCGGAGCGGGCCGAGACGAAGATCGCCGTCAGTTCCAGGCCATAGGGGGAGCGCCGCCCCACAAACCGGTTGGCCACCACATCCACCGGCAAAAACAGGCCGGCATCGCTGTTGCCAAACACCGTTGGCTTAGAACGCAACGTGCCGATTACCTCGAAGGGCAGGTTGTTCAGCAGCACCGTCTCCCCGATGGCGGCAGCGGGATCCAAGCCGAACAGCTCGCGGGCGGCCTCGCTGCCCAGCACCACCACCGGGCGCTGCTCCTCAATATCCGCTGGCAAGAGAAAGCGCCCCTCCTCGATCTCCAAATTCAGCACCGACAAATACTCCGGCCAGGTGCCTGTGGCCTCATAGCGGCGATCCACTCCCCCCCGCACGGCGCGCACATTGACCACAAGACTGGGGACGGCTGCCGACACAGCGGGCACTTCCGCGGCAATTGCCCGTAGATCGTCGAGGGTAATGGGACGGGTGTTGCTGGCGTCCGCCAGGCCCAAGCTGGAAGAAAAGACAATGAGCAAGTTGGTGCCCAAAGAACGGAACTGATCCACGGCCAGCTCCTGGGCAGCATGGCCAAACCCGGCAATGGCCACGACGGCGGCGTTGCCGATGAGGATCCCTAACATGCTTAAACCGGTGCGCAGGCGGTAGCGGCGCACCATTTGCCAGGCCATTCGGGCTGCAATCGGTAGGCTCATGGGTGTGGCTTGATTTGAGCGGTTTCGCTGCGATTTTGCTCTTGTCGGATCAAAGTCTCCAGGTTCACCCCCGGCGGCAGCGCCGTAAAGACCCGATCCCCCGCCCGCAAGCCGGAGAGCACTTGGGTGATCCCGCCCTGGGTGAGGCCTGTTTCCACCGGTCGATAGACGGGCCGCTGGGTTCGCGGATCCAGCAGGATCACTCCCTCTTGGCCCTGCTCCCGCAAGATGGCCACCGAGGGCACCGTGAGCGCCTGAGGCTGCCGCTCCCCGATAAAATCCACCGAGACGTTCATGCCGGTGCGCAAAAAGTCTGCCCCCGCCTCCGGTTCGATCATGACCCGAAAGACGGTGACCTCCCGCACCACCACCGTGGCAGGGGCAATCCGCTTCACCCGCCCCTGCACCACCCGATCCGGATAGGCCAGGGAGCGGATCTCCACCGGCTGCCCCACCCGCACCTGGGCAATCTGCGCCTCCGGCACCTCGGCTCGCACCTCGATCCCCTGGGCCAGCGCCAAGATAGAGCTGGAAGAAGCGGCGGTGGCATCGGAAGCTGCGGTAGTGGGAGTTACAAAGGATCCCACCTCGGCAAAGCGCTGGACAACCACGCCGGAAAAGGGCGCCCGGATCTCGGCCTCAGCCAGGCGAGATTGCCGCTGGGCCAGCTCTGCCTCCGCTTGGGCAATCTGGGCTTGGATCTGCTGCAGCGTTTCTGGGCGGCTACCTGACCGCAATCGCTCCAGCTCCTGTTGAGCCGCTTGCCAGTCCGCCTGCGCCTGTTCCAGGCGGGCCAGGCGTTGATCCAGCTCGCTACGGGCCACCACCCCCTGCTGCACCAGGGTCTGAATCCGCTCCAATTCCCTTTCGGCCAACCTCACTTGCGACCGCGCCGCATCCACCCTGGCCTGGGCCGCCGCGATCACCTGGGGTCGCTCGCCAGCTTGCAGTTCCGCTAGGCGGGCCTGTAGCTCTTGGATGCGGGCTTGGGCTTGGCGAATGCCGCTGGCTAAATCCCCGTAATCCATCCGAGCCAACACTTGCCCTGCCACTACCTCATCTCCCTGATCCACCAGCAGCTCTGCCAGACGACCGGACTCGCGGGGGCTGACATTCACCTGCCGGATCGGCTGCACCTGGCCGCTCACCCGCAGGCGTTGGGCGAGATCTGTCACCTGCACGGGCACCGTTAGCCTCTCCAGGCGCTGGGCCGTCTGTTGCCGGAGCTGACGCTGAACGAGAATGCCGCCGCCCAAGCCGGCTAACAATATCCCCACAAGGATCCAGCCGATGGGCAGTCCTCTGTTGTGGGATCCGGTCTGTGGCAGAGGTTGGTCAGCAGATTTGGCAGGGGTTGGGGATCCCGTCTGGGGCTCATTGGTGCGCAGGATCACAAAAGTCTCTCGCCTTTAACAAGGGCTTTCTCTGTATCCAGCCTATTGAAAAAGGAGAGGGGGTGCAAACGCGGTTTCCCGCATGGCCATTGGGTTCGGACGGCTGGCAAGCTCTGTACAAAAAAAGGGGGGATTGCTACACTGATTAGCTGCCGATAACGCGGGAAAGCCATGAACGCTCGCATCAACGCCGAAGAGATCATCCGCTCCATCGAAGCGGCCCACATGAAGTCGGATCTGCCAGAGATCCATGTTGGCGATCAGGTACGGGTGGGGGTGCGCATTCAAGAGGGCGGCAAAGAGCGGGTGCAGGCCTTTGAAGGCACGGTCATTGCTATGCGTCACTCTGGATGCAACCGCACCATCACGGTGCGCAAGATTTTCCAGGGAATTGGAGTGGAGCGGGTCTTCCTAGTTCACTCGCCGCGCATCGACTCAATCCAGGTGTTGCGGCGTGGCAAGGTGCGGCGGGCCAAGCTGTTCTATCTGCGAAACCGAGTGGGCAAGGCCACTCGCATCAAAGCCAAAACGGATTCTAAAGAAGAAACCCTCTAAGGCTTTGGGCATACCTGCTACACTAGGTAAACTAGGTAAGGGGCTGACCCTTTACTACTCCTGCGTCCTTAGTTCAGTTGGTAGAACGTCGGTCTCCAAAACCGGATGTCGGGGGTTCGAGTCCTCCAGGACGCGTCAGCGGTTCGGCATTTTGAGGTGGCTTGGGGTAGATTCTCAAGCTTAAGCGCCCCGAGCTGCCAATTTTCAGAGAGAAGTCAGGGATCCAAGCCAACCGCTCCAACAAAAATTGGACGAGCCTGTTTAGACTCGCCGCTGCGGCCAAGGAACTTCGGCGGCAGCCGTTCGCAATCGGGCTGAGGGCGCTGCGGAGAGTCTTCCAGTTCCCCGTGAACGAGGATTAAAGAGATAGAGATCCCAACTTTTCCCGGGCCAAACCTAGGACTTCCTCGCTTCCTTCTTGATGCGATCCAACTCTGCCTGTAGCTCAGCAATCTGTTGGCGCAAACGGGCAGCTTCCGAAAGTTCAAGGGCAGTGCCAGTCTTGTCTTCAGCGTCGCCCATGTCGTCAATGTTGATCTTGCGAGGGGCGCCAGCAGACCTTTCCCCCCCCCTACGGTTGGCGTTGGCAGCGATGGCGTCCATGTAGGCCCGCGCCTCTTCGGCGGTCATCGCCCCCCGCTCCACCAATTCATCCACCAAAGCCTGGACCTGCTTGCGCAGCTCCAGCAGACGGCTGTTGGCTCTCCCGGCCACCTTTGCAGCATTGTCTGCCACCACCGCGGCCAAACCCATGCCGAGGTAGAAAGCCTTCTGAGCAAAGTTGGCGAGGGGGTTGTCTGTCTCGGCCATACAGGTGTGCGCTGCCAGGGCAGAGGTAAAACTTGGAAGAGGGCGACCCGGGTTGACGCGCCTGCTCAGAGCATCCCGTAGTGCTGCTATCTTCCGATCCTGACACGGTTTGGGCGTCGGAGCTGCACGGACCCAGGTCTTCCAGTAGCCTAACATTTTTCCTCTCTGCCCCGCTCGGCTTTCTGGAGGTGATCTCAGATCTTCTCCCCCTGTAGACGGCGGGAGGGGGCAGAGTACAGCGCGAGCCTTCCCGTCTTGCAAGGTAAACCTAAGGGGTTTCCGGCGGCTCCAGATAAACTGGGATCCGCTCCACAACGGTATCGCTGCGCCGCACCTCTTGTCCCTGGGCTTGGGGAATAGCCACCGGCAAGGTAACCGGTTGGGCAACGAAACAACTGGCCACCGGCAGAGCCTGCTCCAGTTCGTCGAGAGGGCGCGGGATCACAGCCACCGCGTTCAGCTCGCCGATGCGCTCTGCCTCGTACATGCCGGCATCGATGGCGATGGCCACGTTGGCCACCGTGCCCCGAATGATGGCCGTACACAGGCCGTCGCCAATGGTCTCGTAGGCGGCCAGTTGCACATCCGCCGTTTTCAGCATTGTGTCGGCGGCCCCTACCATAGCCGGAAAGCCGCGGGTTTCCAGCAGGCCCACGGCCAAGTTGCTGAGGCGGCTGTAGCCGCGGTTTTGTGCCAGTTGAGACAGCTTGCTGCTGACGGGCAGCACCGCCTCCAAGTTAGGCAAAGGCCGTGGAATGACCAAACTGGAGATCTCCTCTTGCTCAAACTGGCGGGCCACCTCGATCCCCTCCTCGATGGCAATGCGCACATCGGCAATCCCTCCCCGTACGATTGCCGTGCAGTAGCCTCCTGAGATCTTCTCAAAGCCGATCAGCGTCACCCCCGCCGACTTGGTCATGGCGTCGGCAATGCGCACAATGACCGGAAAGCTGCGTGTCTGAATAAGGCCCAAAGAGGTGGACATAGCACCCTACTTCTTTATGCCAGTGTAGCCCTCAAGACTGGCCACCCCCAGAGGATAGGATCTGCCGGTAAGGATAGATCTTGCCCAGCAGCCGATCCAGCTCCGAATAGCCCGGGATCCCATTTAGCTTGCGGGTCTTAGGGGATCTCGAGTTCTCTTGGGTTTGCTCAGCCGCCTCCTGCCAACGACGGGTTTGCTTTTCCACCTGGGCCAGCGGCGAGTCGGGGGGAGAGGGAGGGGTCGGCTCAGGCAAGGTTTCCTCAGGGGGTTCTATCGGCTCTTGCGGGGCCGCCGCCGACACGGGCTCTGCCTCGCTAGCCATGCCCACCTCCGCCTCTTGCCTGCTGGGATAGGTGGGATCCCCGACCAGCGAGCGGGGAGGGATCACCGCCTGGCTGAGCACTGAACAGTTGAGCAGCGTGGTTTCCGAGCCGATACAGGCGTTTTTGCCGATGGTGCCCTGCCCGATCACCAGCACCCCCATTCCCAAGGTGGCCCCCGCCTCCACGACGAGGGATCCCCCGCAGGCGTGCAGGATGGATCCCATGCCAATACAGACGCCTCGCCCGATCTCGATGCGACAGCCGGGGTTGGCCCGCAACAGCACTCCCGCTGCAATGCCTGCCCCTGCCTCCACCTGCACCTCGCCACTGACATAGTAGCGAGTTTCGCCGTTCTGGCTGGGCCAGGAGCGCAGCGTTGTAGAGGTGGGCAGAGGCAAAGCCAAGGTGCTCCTCATCGCTAGGAGGTCGGATCAAAACCAACCTTGAACCGACAGTGATCAGAGAACAGGCGGATCCCTCAAGGGGTTTGGATGATCTGCTCCAGCACCCGTCGTTTGGCTTTGGGGTCGATGCCCAGCAGGCGCACATACTCGCCGCGATGCTCCTCCAGGCAGGCTTCCAGAGCCGCCACCACCTGGGGCAGCTGGGTGGCCTCGATAGGGCTGCAGCTCTGCCAAGAGGAGGTGCGAAAACGCCGCTTGTCCGCATGTTCGGTGCCGATGCGGTAGCCCTGGCTGAGCAATTGCTGCACCTGTGCCACCACCTCGCTGCTGAGTCGGGTGCTGGCAGGAACGGTGGAAACAGGAGTAGCCGCCGGGGATCCCTGGGCTGCAGGGGCAGGCGACTTGCCGCCGGGGGTTTGAATGACGCGCTCGTAAACCCGCTTTTTCCCCTTGGGATCGATCCCCAACAGGCGCACGTAGTGGCCTTGGTGCTCCGCCAAAGCAGCCGTCAGCTCGGCCAACACCTCCGGCCCGCGGCTGGCGCGAATGGTCGGCCCGGTCTGCCAAGAGGAGGTTTTGAAGCGGCGCTCGTCAGCATATTCGTAGCCGATGCGATAGCCCTGGGCCAGCAGCCGATGTACCTCTTCCTGTAACTCCAGGTCGAGGCCAGCAGCGCTCCCTCCCAGCTTGCCCCCCTCTGCGGGCGAGGCTGTCCCGCCGCTGCTGCTCATCTGGGGCGTTTGAATCACCTTCTCCAGCACCCGCCGTTTGGCCTTGGGATCGATTCCCAGCAGGCGCACATACTCTCCCGTATGTTCGGCCAAGGCCGCCTGCACAGCCGCCAGGATCTCTTGGGCCGAGCCGCTCCAATTGCCCAAAGTCTGCCAGGAAGAGGTGCGGTAGCGGCGGACATCGGCCACCTCCAGGCCGACGCGATACCCCTGCGCCAATAGCGCCCGGATCTCCTCCTCCAAGCTGGCGTCAGGGCGCGGATTGGCTGCGCCGGAACCTGGGGCCGTAACCGAGACGTGGCTGGGGGATCCAGAAACGGTCGCCGGCCCCTCCGGGGTTTGGATGATCTGCTCCAACACCCGTCGTTTCGCCTTGGGGTCGATCCCCAACAGGCGCACGTATTCGCCGCGGTGCTCCGCCAAAATAGCCCCCAGCGATTGCATGACCTCGGCCTCGCGGGTGCTGGTGATCGGGCTTTCGCTCTGCCAGGAAGAGGTACGGAAGCGGCGGGCATCGGCATATTCCAGCCCTACCCGATAGCCTTGGGCCAACAGGGCGCGAACTTGCTCCACCACCTCCGGCTTGAGAAGGGATCCGCCGCCGTTCCGGCCGTCGGCGCGAGAGGAGGAATGAGTCATGGATGCCGTCTCCGTAGCCGTTGGGTTAGAGGTGCGCGACCGCAGAAGTTCGTTGCGAATGGGAGCAATACAGACCAGGTTTTCGCTGCAGTGATAGCCTTCCAGCAGAGCCTGGTTGATGCCGATCACATGTTGGGCAAACTTGGCATCGCTATCCTGCACATCGGGCAGCCGATCCGCCTCAGCTTGCGTGGTGATGATGGAGCCGGAGGGCACATACTTGCCCGGCGGGATCTCCACATCCTGGATCAAGCAGTGCAACATGACGATGCAGCCATCCCCCACCCGCGCGTTGAACACCGTGGAGCGGAAGCCGATAAAGCAGTTGTTGCCCACATAGGCTGGCCCGTGGATCAAGGCCATGTGGGCAATGGAGGTGTTCTTGCCAATCCACACGGAGTAGGGTTGGCCATCTTCCCCAATGACCCGCCCTTGCTCCAGGCCGTGGATTACCACCCCATCCTGGACGTTGGAGCCGTCGCCAATGTAGAAGGGAGAGCCCTCATCCGCACGGATGGAAGTTCCTGGGGCAATCAGCACCTGGGCGCCCACGCGCACATCCCCGATGAGATTGGAAAAGGAATGCACGTAGGCAGAGGGATGGATGGTCGGCTCCGCCAGGCGGCGAGACCAGGGCGTTGGCGGCGCAGCATAGGTGTGAGCAGGCATAACCGTGAGCCTCTAGAACACGTCAGAGAGAGGAAGGAGGGATCCCAGCTAGCGTTGGTCGCGCTTGTTGTAGAGGGAGCGACCGCCGATGCTGACGGTATCGATGATCGCCATCACCACTGCATCCAGCGGACGGGTTTCGTTTCCCTGCGGCTGGCGAGCTGCGCTGCCCTGGCTGACCAGCACCCACTCCTCGGCGCCGGCCCCCACCGGATCGGCAGCTACAGCGTAGTCGGGCTGCGGTCGGCCCTCGAGATCGACATACTGCACCACCAGAAACTTCACGCCTGTCAGGCTGGGATCCTTCTGGGTGCTGGTAACAGTGCCCCGCACAATCGCGATACGCATCTAGGGACGGGTGAAGGGACGGATGGCGTTGACCCCTTCGCGGAACTGAGCCACATCCTCGGTGTAGCGAATGGGCAACACGTACTCTAGGTTTTCGTGGGGACGGGCGATGATGTGCCAGGAGAGCAACTGGCCGCCATTGACCCGCTTCACCGACTCGATCCCGGCGGCCACCGAGGCCTGCACCTCGGAGACATCGCCCCGTACGATCACGGTGACGCGCCCGCTGCTGATTTTTTCATAACCCACCAGGGTGACGCGCGCGGCCTTTACCATGGCGTCGGCAGCTTCCACCACTGCCGGGAAGCCCAGGGTTTCGATCATTCCGACTGCAATAGCCATAGGGACTCCTTACGCTGAAATTGTGGAGGGGGTTGGAACCTGTCCAGATTTTCTGGATCGGGTCAATTCCAGGCTAAGTGCAACTACTCAGTTAGGTACGAAACTGCTCCACTGCCTCCGTGTAGCGGATGGGCAGCACAAACTCCAGGTTTTCGTGGGGACGGGCGATGATGTGGTGGGAGAGGATCTCGCCCCCACTCACCCGTTTGGCAGACTCCAAGCCAGCGGCCACCGAGGCCTGCACCTCGGAGACATCGCCCCGTACGATCACGGTGACGCGCCCGCTGCCAATTTTTTCGTAACCCACTAGGGTGACGCGCGCGGCCTTTACCATGGCGTCGGCAGCTTCCACTACTGCCGGGAACCCGCGGGTTTCGATCATTCCGACTGCAATAGGCATATCAACTCTCCACTTTTGAACACTCAGTTCCTGAACGTTGCCGAACCCAGCAATAAGGCCAATCGATCTCCAAATTGATCTCGCCTATTGGGTTCGATCCTGCAATTTCCCTCGAACTCATCCAAGAGATCCTCTGCCCAACCCTCAGTGGACAGCTCTTCTCGGCAACACCGACTCCAGCCACCACAGACCTCCCCCTGGAGAGAAGGCCGTGCCCAACCCCCGACCTCAGACTCAATCAGACGGAGGCCAGAAAAGGTTGTGGGAGCCATCCGGGTTAACCACAACTGTCGCTCAGGCGGGCAAAGCTGCCAACTCCAGGCCAAGTCCCCATCTTTCTTGCACAAAATCGATCATACAAAATCGACGAGGACGCCCCAGAGAAGGGATCCCCCGACTCAACAAAATGATATCCCCATTCAATCCTGGACGAAAATCAATATTTTTAATTAGCACGATAGCTTTTTATTAAGAGAGACAAAATTGTTATCAACTCAAAAATAATTCTTGACATCTTTTCAGCTTTTGCCGTTATCGGCGCAGCGAGGGGGGCACTTCCAAGTCATGGGCTTCCATGAGGTCGGGTTGGCTCATCAGATGGGCCGGGGATCCCTGGGCGCAAATCCGGCCTTGATCTAAGAGGATCACCCGATCGCACACTTCCAGGATCAGTTCCAGATCGTGGGAAGCGAGCAGAAAGGTGTGCGTTGCTTGCAACAAAAAGGCGATTAGCCGGCGACGGGCGCGCAGATCCAGGTTGGCAGTCGGCTCATCGTAGAGTACCAACTGCGGCTGCATTGCCAGGATCCCGGCGATCGCGACCATGCGTTTTTCACCGCCGGAGAGATGATGGGGGGGACAGTTGGCCAAATTCAGGGTGCCGGTCATCGCCAGGGTTGCTTGGACCACAGCCGCGACCTCTGTCTCAGAACGTCCCAGGTTGCGCGGCCCAAAGGCTACATCCTCGGCCACCGAGGCGGCAAACAGTTGATCGTCGGGATCCTGAAACACCAGCCCCACCTCAGGGCGAAACTGGCCAGGCTGGAGCGGCTGCCCAAACAAAGTGATCTGGCCGGAACAGGGGGGCAACAGGCCAGCGAGGGCCAGGAACAGGGTGGTTTTGCCGGCGCCATTGGGGCCAATGATTCCTAGGCGCTGCCCGGCCTCAACCCGTAGATCCAGCCCTTGCAGCACCGGCGGACAACCGGGATAGGCGACCCACAACTGTTTGACCTCCACCGCCGGCGCTGTGTTCATGGCAGCAAGCTCATCCCAGGGCTAGCGCTGCTCCCAATGCTTCCAGCGCTTCTGGGTGGCGGCAGGGGTGAGCTGCAGGGTGGGTACGCTGGGGCTGGTCAGGTCGATCTGGAGAATTTCGTCGGGTGTACACTCGCAGTGGCGGCGCAGATCCCGCATTTGGTTGAGGGTTTGAATTTGCAGAGGCAGGCGGTCAGAAATCGGCCCCAGATAGACGTTGCCCAGCTCAGTGTGGAGCGTGATTCCCTCTCCCGACTGCCAATCTACGGTCTCGATCTGGATCTCAGCCTGTTGCAGGGCTTCGAGCAACAAGGCCCATTGCTCGGGCGCGTGGTTCTCCCAGCCCAGCAACTCCAGCTCAGGCCAGGAAAGGGAGGATCCGCTGTGGCGTCGAAAGGGATCGGGGGGCAGCCAATGGCCTTGCCGATCCACCCAGCCTGTCTGGTCGCCCCGACGGGCGCGCGCGACCAGTTGCCGTTCCCGCACCTGGACGATCACCCCCACCGGCAGCAGCCGCCGCTGTACCTGGACGCTTTCGATGGGAGAAGGGCGGGCCGGGGATGCCAGCAAGGCTCTTTCCAACACAGCCGGCTGCACCTGCCAGAGGTTCATTGGATAGGTCAGAGGCAGTTGCTCCCGGATCCAGTCGGGGTCGACCCAGTAGCTGCCCTTTACCTGAATTTGCTCCGGCCGGCGAATTTGCCAGTAGGGCTGCTGCAGGCCCAACACCAGCAGCGTCAGAACGCCCATCGAGCTGGCCAAGCGCCAGGATCCCTGCCAAAAGCGCTTGCGCCGTTGCTGACGCAAAAGTCGCCTGCGTTGCAGAAGTTGGTCGCGCGTGGGAGAAGCCAGAGGTACCATTAGCCCTCCCTCAAGCCAAAGGGGAGCATTCCATGCTCCTATTCAACTCGCGATCTCCTCGACCTGATCCGCCCGCAGCCAAATTGGAGGGGTGGGAACAGCCCCAAACTTAATCTGGAGGTAGTCGTCCTTGATATCCACCACTTCTCCAGGAGTTTCGAAGACGTAGTTGGGAATCAAAGGGTCGCTGGCCTGGGCTTCCAGGCTGCCTTGCAGTTTCTCGCGGATGGCCCGCACCAAAGTGCCTCGCTTAATCGCCATTGCCCCTCCTTCGATAGCCGTTGTATCCTGTGCCGCCAATAAGCCGGGTCCAGCCTACTTGCGCTTCAGGCTGCGGGCCATGTTGCGAAACATGTCCATGTCAGATCCCCCCTGGCGGCGTGAGCCTGCTCCACTGCTGCTGTTTGAGGTGGAAGAGCTTTGCTCAGGGGCTTTGGCCTGTTCTACGGCCAACTTAACTTTGCTTAGGGAAGAAACCTGCTCCACCACCTCCACCTTCTCTGTAGAGCCGAAATCCTGGAAGGTGTGCTTCACGATCCTAGGAGTGCGCATGTATTCGATGTTGCCAAGGGTTTTGGCCTCATCTGGGTCGAGAAAGAAGGTGTTGTCTTTCTTTTTGGCCGGCTGAGCAGCCGTCCCTGATGAAGGTTTGGAATCTGCCTGACCACGAGAGCCGAAAAAGCGCCTGAAGATGCCCACCATTGGTGTCTTGCCTGCAATGCGAAGAAAGTTGAGCCGGATCCCTAGACGTCGGGTCAGCCAGCCGCAGCTAGAAAGGTGACGGCTGAGCCCGGCTATGAAATCATGTTAAGCCAACTCAGGATAACATGCTCCCTGGCTGCAGGACGGCTTTCTCGGCCACATGTTCAACTCTCGGAGGCTCTGCCAGGGGAGGACCTTCGACCCTAGGCAAGTAGTCTGGCCAAGGGCAGCGAGCACATCCTCAGTCACGGCTCTTTAGTAAGTTTGGGGATCCCAATGACTGGCCAATGTACAGTTTTTTTGCTGGAAAATCCGTGTTGGCTCCCTTTTTGAGCTATGGCTTGACTCTTCACAATCAGTATGGGCAAGCAGTGTTAAGCCCGATCCCAGGAGGGGCAAACTATGACCATTCGATCCATCGTTGAAGAAGTCTTGCAAACTCGCCACTTTACCTCAGAACACGAGAGCCTAATCTACCGCCTGTTGTGCGATCGGTGTTTTGACGAGGCCGATTTGAAGGCATTGGCTTACCTGAGCGACGCTATGGTTCAGGGAATTGTTCAGCACTAGCCTCGGGATCCCTAAATAATTACAGGCGGCACTCCGGATGCCCGTCTTACGGAGAGGGCCCAAAAACTTTTGGGATCCCTTCCTCTGCGAAACCCTTTAGGCTCAAGAAGCTTCTGAGATCATCTCCAGAAGTGCGAGCGAAATTACCTGGCAGGCGTTGGGGAGCAAGCGTTACCCCTCTGCCTGCGAGGTGTAATGTATGGCAACCCTGAGCGGACTGCCTAAATTCAAGGCTGTGCCGATGCAGCGAGCCAAGATTTGAATGTTTTGCTTTTGCTCCGCCGATTCTAAAATCCTGGTAGAGGCCTTGCTCGGGCTGGCGATGGACGAATACCGGCTGTTCATCTTAAGCAAGCTCTCAATTTTGTTCAGCGGGTTGATATCTTATACGCGACTTGGAAAGTAATTGGAGAACAGCAAAAGAAATACCGCATCGTTCTTTGCTTAAAGACTAGAGCGGCTTGTCCCTCTCCCGCATCGGCGACCCTACGGATTTTGGCCGGCAAGGCACTCCCAGTTTTTCAGAGATGGCCGGTTTTCTCTCCGAGATCCCACGGGCGAAGGATCGCCGCCTTGCGGTGAGAGGCAACGAGAAAGGTAGAGGCTCGAGGCAATCTCGTCGCCCGATCCCTCCCTGTGGCCTTGCCGTCTGGAACAGCCCCTCGCTCTAGCAAGGGAATGGGTGTTCCTGTTCCGCCTTAAGATCCTAAGATAGGAGTTGAACGTCCCTGCTGGACTGGGTGCCTTTCCTTTACAACTTGGAAAGGGGGGGCCCAGCCGCAGAGGCGGGGGCGACGGCCGTTACGTTTTGAGAGGAATCCATGTTGTTCATTTTTAACCTAGCTAAGCGTCTGCAGCGCATCCTCCTCGCTCTCGTAGTCGGGGTGGCTGCGGTAGCTTTCCTGTCCAACCCTGCTGCTGCTGAAACCTACACGGTCAAGATGGGCTCTGACAAGGCCCAGCTCATTTATGATCCCCCCACCCTCACCATCAATCAGGGAGATACTGTTCGGTGGGTCAACAACAAGGTCTATCCTCACAACGTTGTCTTTGACAAGGTACCTGGTGGCGATGCGGCCCTGGCAGCCAAGCTGTCCCACAAGGCCCTGCTCACTGCTCCCAACCAAGTGGTGGAATCGGCCTTTGTCGATGTCCCTCTGGGTGAGTACACCTACTACTGCACTCCCCACCGGGGGGCTGGCATGGTCGGCAAGATCATCGTCAAGGGCTAGGCTGGCGCTCCAATTCCACTTCTCTGGTTGCTTTTTAAGAGGGAGATTCCGGCTCTGGCTTGCTGGCATGGGATCCCTGCCCGTAGCATAGAAAGTAGCCCTCTCGAGAGTGGGAGGGCTTTTTCGCGAATAGACGTTAGACAGGTTCCCCATGACCACCAGTGTTAAAGGCTACCTGCTCCTGGCCGTTTCCTGCATCAGTGCCATTGCCGCTGTGGGTTCGATTTTCGAGTTGGCTTCCGGTGAGCCGGATTTTGGCGTCGGCCCCACCAGCATTATCTTGATCGTCGCTGCTCCCTTGGCGGTTTGGCTGTTTCAATCGGCAGTTGGGGCGGCACGAGCCAGCGGCGCTGCCGGCAAGGGGGGCAAGAAGCGAAAGTAGGCAGGTAGATACGGGAAAACTGGGGGGAAGGGGATGGAGTCAGCGGGTTTGCTGTAAAGAAACTTGTGATTCTATCTCGGCTTCTGCTGGCTGATGAAACTCCGGCAACAGCTTTCGTTCTTGCACCGTTCCAAGGGCTGCTTCTAGCTCTGCCGTGGCTAGAGTACAACTGGAGCCAGATCCGTTCAATACGGTCTCGGTCACCTGTCCTTTTTTGTCGATCCGATATTCCACCTTGATGTACTCGGGCATCTGCACTCCACTCGCTGCTGCTCAACAACTGACTTTCTCCTACCCATTGTAGTTCTCGCTTTTTCCCCGCTCGATCTGGCTGGGCCGTATGGCTTCTGCTCGTCCCCCGTTTCCTCCTGCCAAAAGGGATCCCGGTATCCAGCGGGATCTGAGTTTGGGAGTAGGGGCGCTGCTGGGCGTTGTCCTGATCGGCACCCTTTGGTACCACGGGGTGGAGCAATGGCCTTGGGTGGAAGCTTTTTACATGAGCGTTATCACCCTAACTACTGTGGGCTTCATGGAGGTGCAGCCGCTGGGGGATCGGGGGCGCTTGTTCACGGTGGCCTTGATCCTGATGGGGGTCTTGAGCATCGGGTTCATGGTGAACCGCTTTACAGAGGCCCTCATCCAGGGGCATTTTCAGGAAGGGATCCGGCAGCGGAAGTGGAAGAAACAGATGGAAGCGCTGAACAACCACTACATCGTCTGCGGTTTTGGGCGCATTGGGCGACAGGTGGCCCAGGAGTTTCAGGCAGAGGGGGTGCCCTTTTTGGTGATCGATCAATCGGCCGAGGCAATTCAGGTGGCCCAAGAGCTGGGATATGTCGCTCTCCAGGGAGACAGCACTCTCGATGCCACCTTGCTGGCGGCGCGGGTGCAGCAGGCCGAGGGGTTGATTGCCGCCCTCTCCAGCGATGCCGAAAACCTCTATGTGGTGCTGTCGGCCCGCACCCTCAACCCTCGTATCCGCACCATTGCCCGCGCCAACACGGAAGAGGCTTTGCAAAAGCTGCAGCGAGCGGGCGTTGCCCACGCCATCTCTCCCTTCATCACCGGTGGAAAACGGATGGCAGCGGCTGCCCTGCGCCCCCGCGTGGTGGACTTTGTGGATGGGATCCTGTCGGGTCGAGATCGCACTTTTTACTTGGAAGAGTACGAGCTGGCGGCGCAAGAATGCCCCTATGTTGGCCAGACCCTGGGGAAAGCCAATCTAAGGGCGCGATCCGGCGCGTTGGTGGTGGCAATTCGGCGAGCCGATGGCCAGCTGATTGGCGGCCCCAGCGGTGACACCCTGTTGCAACCGGGGGATCTGCTGCTGTGTATGGGCACGGCCGAGCAGTTGCGCCGCCTGGGCCAGTTGCTCTATCCCCGCCCCTAGATGGGCTGGACAAGTCGGCTAGATACGCCTGAGGATGCTGGGGCCGTGGGAGTCGGTGCCGCAGGTTTTCAAAAGTCCGTAGGTCTCTGCCAGCTTTTCCCCAATCGCCGCCTCCTCTGGGCTGGGAGCCCAAATGTCGGGGTTTTTGTAGGCGTAGTAGACCTCAAGGCCATCCAGGCCCAACTCCACGGCTGCCGGCACCAGCTCTTCCGCAGGCAGCCAGTAGCGAAAGGGATGGGCCAACACCGCCAGGCCGCCTGCTGCTTGAATGGCCCCAATGGCCTCAGCGGCGGGCAGGCCGGGAACTTGCTCCCCCTGGATGTAGGGATCCAAAACAGGATCCGCCGGATCGAAGCCGTAGCCAAGAATATGCACCTCGCAGCCCAGCAGGTTGGCTGTAATCTCGATCCCCGTCCATAGCAGGGGGTCCTCGGGGCGATCCAGATAGGCTTGCGCTTGCTCGTAGCCCTTCAGGGTGTGGTGATCGGTGATGGCCAGGCCCTTGAGGCCGTGCCGGCGCGCCTGCTCCGCCAAGTCTGCCGGATCCATGCGCCCATCGGAGCAGCAGGTGTGCAGGTGAAAGTTGTACTGCAGCGGGCAGGAGAGAGGGCCGATCCCCTGCAGCACCCGCCGCAGCTCCGCCGCCGAGGCAGTTTGACAGGGATCCCGTTGCAAACTAACCAGCATGTCAACCCTTGGGTTGGGAACAGATAGCTCTCCAGAGCAGTCGACTCTGGAATTTTATCTTTTGTTAAGAACGCTCACCCATTCTAGCCAGGGCAAGGGAGGGGCGCCAGGTGTCAAGAACTACAGAATGGGCAAGGGATCCCTAGGGGCTTGCCAAGATCTCCTCGGCCGCCTTGATGGCCGCTCCAGGAGGGAAGTCGCCATAACCCAGCGTGTGCAGGGTCGACTCCAGGGCAGCCAGCGTGGTGAGAATGTCGCGGTCGCTCACAAAGCCCAGATGGCCGATGCGGAAGATCTTGCCCTTGAGGTGGTCTTGACCGGCAGCAAGGGCGATGTCGAAGCGTTTCTTCAGGGTGCTGCGGAGGGTATCGGCGTTGATCCCTTCAGGCGCCAGCACAGCAGTTACCGAGGGGCTGGCTGCCGACTCCGGGTTGACCAAAAGCTTCAGCCCCAGGGCCTTGACGCCGGCGCGGGTGGCCTGGGCCAAACGGGCGTGGCGGCGGCAGATGGCTTCCAACCCTTCGGCCCGCATCAGGCGCAGGGTTACCTGCAGGGCATAAAACAGGTTCACCGCGGGCGTAAAGGGAGTGGTGCCCTGGCGCAGGGCTTTTTGGGCCAGTTTAAAGCTCCAGTAGTACTTGGGAAAGCGAGAGCGCTCGGCAGCAGCCATGGCCCGCGGGCTCACCGCCACAAACCCCAGCCCGGGCGGGATCATGTAGCCTTTCTGGGATCCGGAGGCCACCACGTCTAGGCCCCACTCGTCCATAGGCACCGGCATGGCCCCCAAACTGGTGACCGCATCCACAATCACCAGGGCTTCTCCGTGCTCGCGGGCAGCAGCCGCGATGGCCTGCACATCGTTGGCTACGCCGCTGGAGGTTTCCGAGTGGGTGAGGATGACCGCCTTGATGGTCTTCTCCCGGTCGGCGGCCAGCTTTTCTTGGAAGACTTCGACAGGATAGGGCACGCCCCAGGGGGTCTCTATCCGCTCGCACTGCAGGCCAAACTGCTCCGACATCTCGGCCCAGCGCTCGCCAAACTTGCCGTTGACCCCCACCAAGACCCGCTCCCCGGGGCTGAGGGTGTTGAGGATCCCGGCTTCCATGGCCCCGGTGCCGCTGCAGGCAAAGACAAACACATCGGAGGTGGTCTGGTGCAGCCAGCGCAACCCCTCCGTCACCTCTTCCAGAATGGCGCTGAACTCTTGGCTGCGGTGCTCGATGGGCCCCCGCGCCATGGCCAGCAGCGCACTCTCGGGAACGGGAGTGGGGCCGGGGATCATCAACATCAACTTGTCTTTCATGCGGGTCCCGCTGGGGATGTCAGGTTTGAGAGGTGGCGGCCAGATTCGAACTGGCGCATAGAGGTTTTGCAGACCTCTGCCTTACCACTTGGCTACGCCACCCTACTCCTCAATCGGACAAAACATTGTATCCGAAAATGGGATCCCGCTTCCACTTGCTGCAGCCAACGGCAACAGCGCTCGGGTTCGCTAGGCATCGACAATAGCTTGGTAGCCCCGTACTTGAGTGCGGGGCGAAAAAGCCCTTGAGCCACTTTAGTTGCTTCATAGTTAGTACAGAGCTTCTCCAGGAAAACAACCTACTGCGGTGCAAAACCCGCGCGGCAATAACTAACCTGGAGGAACTTAAGTCCGAAGTAAGCAGAACTTTGAGGTTATGCCTCAAAGGACTGTCTAGGGGCGTCTTGACAGCGCCTTCGCGAGTCCATCTTGGGCTGCGTAAGAATCCGCTGGGTGGGAGTGTCAACTTCTTCTTGTACCCTCAGCAGGCGGGATCCCAGCAGCCGCTGCAGCCAGGGGGCGAGAAACTCGCGATTGGCCAACTGCTGCTGGGGATCCTGGGTTTCCAGAGGAAAGGGGGCAAGGGCCCGCAGGGCGGCGGTGGTAACACAGAACATGGCCTTTTGGAAGCTGAGGCAGATTTTCACCCGCAGGTCATCTTCCCCGCGCGGCTGGCGGCGGTAGTGCTCCCGCAAATAGCCAGGCAGGTGGCGCATCATATCCTGCATCAAGAGAGTAGGGGGGATCCCGGCGCTCCCCACCGGCAGCGGATCGGCATACAAAGCGCCGTAGGCGAAGTCCGCCTGCTCGGCCGGGATCTGGTGGGCCTGGGCATTGTAGGAGACGGTGCCCATGAAGGGAAAGGAGCGGAAAAACACAGCTTCCACGTAGGGCAGGGCCGTATCGGGCAGGAAGGTCAGCCCCGCCGACAGGGGGATGATCTCGTAGCGGCGGCCCCAGATGCAGGGGGCGTAGGTGATGGGCTTGTTGGCAGCTGCCACCAACCCCTGCTGAATGTGGGCTACTACGTCGGGAAGCGTGAGCTGCGGTTCGCTCTCGCGGCGCTTGGCCAAGGCCAGGAAGATATCGCTCATCACCCGCCAGAACTGGCCCAGGCCGCTGTACATGGCCAGCATGCGCACCTGTTCCAGCGCAAAGTCGGGGCAGAGGAAGTTGAGGCCCTGCAGAAGGGGGTTGAAGCGGAACTTGGCCCGGATGGCCACCTTGGCCCGCTCGACAAATTCGGGAGTATCCAGATAGCGATCGAGGCCTCCCCCTCCATGCCAGAGCATGGCTTTCATGCAGTATTCGGCAAACTCGTAGTTGATGCGGTCATGCCAGAGGTAGCGCAGCCATTTGCCCAGGGTGATTTCGCCGTTGAAGTACTTAAAAACTGGGAAGAGCTCCAAAAATTGGTGGTCGGCTATGAAGATCAAATTCTGGGAGTAGGCATCCAGCACCTGGCCGTAGCTGTGGAGGATGCCGATGACCTCCAGCCGGTTGCTGGAAGAATCCGGCACAAGGGCTCCCCCTGCTTCTAGGCGTTGGACGATGGGAGCCAGTCGCCGTTGCTCTAGAGGATCTAAGCCAGCCAGAAAGAAACGGGAAGGAGCGGGAACAAGGGTGGCCGTCATGGGAGAAGGAGGGGTTGAGACAACAACAAAAACTCAGTCGTATCACTAAATCGTCACAACGAAAAGAACCCAGGCTCGAAAGCAGTGGTCGGCCCGCCTGCTTCGGCAAGATTGAGGGCCGCCGGCTTGGCCAAATGGGCGGCGGTGGACTCCACCCAGTGGGTTGCCCAGGCAGGCTGGAGGCCAAGCACCACCACCAGCGAGGCCAAAACTACAGCAGGCAGGCGTTCTCCCGTGGCGCGTCGTTGCATGGCAATGGCCACTTCCGAGAGGCGCCCGAAAAAGACGCGGTTCACCATCAGCAAAAAGTAGGCCGCCGTCAATCCCGTCCCCACCATGCACAGCAACGTCTGCAGGGGGAAGACGGGGAAGCTGCCCCGAAAGAGGGTGAACTCGGCAATAAAGCCCACCAGGCCGGGCGTGCCGCCGCTGGCCATCACCCCCAACACCATCAAGCTTCCAACAAGTGGCAGGCCGCGTTCCAGGTTGAGCAATCCCCGCAGCCGCTTGAGATCCCGCGTGCCGGTGTTGGCGTAGACAGCACCCACCAGCAAAAACAGCAGCGAGGAAATCAGCCCATGGCTCACCATCTGGAAGACGGATCCCACCAAGGAGAGGGGGGTGGCCGCCGCCGTGCCCAGGAGAATGTAGCCCATGTGGGCAATGGAGCTGTAGGCCACCAGCTTTTTCATGTCTTGCTGCACCAAGGCGTTCAGGGATCCATACAGCACATTGGCCACCGCCCAACTGGCCAGCCACGGCCCGGCTTGCTCCCAGGCATCGGGCAAAAGCTGCAGGCCAAAGCGCACCAGGCCATAGGTGCCCAACTTGAGCAAGAGCCCCGCCAAGAGCACAGAAATGGGGGTGGAAGCCTCCACGTGGGCGTCCGGCAGCCAGGTGTGGAAGGGCACCAAGGGGATCTTGATGGCCAGCCCCAGCAGGATGGGAATGAGGATGAGAATCTGGGGCAGCAGCGGCAAGGGGTGGGCCTGCAAAACGGTGTAGGTAAAACTGTGGGCGTCGCTCAGCCAACTGAGGCCGAAAAAGCCAATCAGCAGAAGCACCCCCGAGAGGGCGGTGTAGACCAAAAACTTGGTGGCGGCATAGGTGCGCCGCGGCCCGCCCCAGATGGCAATCAGCAGATAAAGGGGAATTAGCTCGACTTCGTAGAACAAGAAAAACAGCAGCAGGTTCTGGGCCAGAAAAGCCCCCACAATGGCGGCTGCTAGCAGCAACACCAAGCTGTAGTAGAGGCGGGGCCGCTCCACCGGGCCGCTGGCCCAGAGGGCAATCAATACCAGCAAGCCGGTCATCACCACTAGCGGCAGGGAGATCCCGTCCACCCCCAGCTCGTAAACCAGGCCCAACTGCGGGATCCAGGCCATCTGTTCGGCCATCTGGATCCCTTGCGCTTGGGGATCAAACTGCAGCAGCAGCCCCAAGCTCAGCCCCAACCAAGCCAGGCCGAAGCCCAAGGCCAAACTTCGGTGCAGGCCCTTCCCCGCTTGCTCGGGGATCAGCCCCACCAGCAGGCCACCCAATAGGGGGATCCCGATTAGAAGGCTGAGCATGGTTCCTCCCGTCTCAATAGGCCAATCCCACCAGGGGCGAGCGCAGCAGCCAAGCGGTAACCACCACGACCCCGATGACAATGAGCAACACGTAGAGCTGCATCCGCCCCGACAGGGTGTACTTGAGGGCTTCGCCGCTAAACCAAAAAGCCAGGCTCACTCCGTTCACCAGGCCATCCACCCCGTTGCGATCCAGCCACTCCAGTCCGCGGGAAAGGGCGCCGACCGGCTGCACCACCAAAGCCTGGTAGAGCTGCCCGGTGTAGAAATCCTGCGCCAACAGATCCTGCAGCTCCGGCCAGGGTAGGCGCAGCCGCCGCCGGCCCCCCCAGTACAGCCAAGCACCAACACCGGCCCCCAGCAAACCCGAGGCCGCCAGCAGAGCCGCCATCTGCTGCAGCTCTGGGATCCAACCGGGATAAAGCCCCCAGCGCCAAAACAGCCAGGGCATGAGCAGGTTCTGCACCGTCAGAATGACCATGGGCAGGGCCATCGGCCAGCCCACCTCAGGGGCACGGCGCGTCTTGGGCTGCGGGGATCCCAAGAAGACCAGGCCAAACACCCGCGCCAGGTTCAAAGCCGTCAGCCCATTCATCAGCAGCAACACCCCCAACAGGGCCGGCTGCAGGGCGCTGTACACCAGCGCCAGGCGGATTAGGATCCAAAAGCACCCCAGGGGCAACAGGGCCACCATCCCCAGGGATCCCACAGCAAAGGCGGCCACCGTAGCCGGCATGCGGCCCCCTAGGCCCCCCAGCTCCGTCAGATCTTGGGTAGAAGTGGTGTAGATGAGGGATCCCACCCCCATAAACAGCAGCGCCTTGGCCAGGCCGTGCAGCAGCAGCAGCTCCAGCGCCAAATCCGGCTGCCCCGTCCCCACCGCCCCAAACACCAGGCCCAGGTAGGCGCTGGTGGAATAGGAGAAGGTGCGCTTGAGATCGATTTGCGCCAAGGCCACCAGGGATCCCCCTACGGCTGTGATGGTGCCGATGGCCACCAGCACCCCATCCGTGAAAGGGGAGAGGGCCAAGACTGGCTGCAGCTTGATGAGGACAAAAGCTCCAGCGGCCACCACTGCCGAGTTGCGCAGGATCGAAGCCGGGTTGGGCGCCTCCATGGCCTCATCCAGCCACAGGTGCAGCGGGAACTGGGCGCACTTGCCCAGCGGCCCGGCAATCAAAGCCAACCCCATCAAGGCCGCCCAAGTTGGATCCAAGCTGGCCGTAGCCGCCCAATCGCGCAGGCCGGAAAAGGTCAAGGAGCCGGAGAAATTGGAAACCGCCACCACCCCCATCAACAGCAGCAGGTCTCCCACCCGTTTGGTGAGAAAAGCATCCCGCGCCGCCGTGACCACCAGCGGCTGGGCGTACCAAAAGCCCACCAATAAGTAGGTGGAAAGCGTGAGCATCTCCAGCAGCGCGTAGCTGAGAAACAGCGAATCGCTGAGGGCGATCCCCGTCATCCCCCCCTCAAAAAAGCCCATCAGGGCGGCAAAGCGGCCCAACCCCCAATCCTTGTCCAGGTACCCCAGGGCGTAGATCTGGGCCAGCAAGCTCAAGCCGCTTACCCAGACCACCGCCCCCAGCGTCAGAGGCGAGACCTCCAAAGCCAGGGACAAGTCCAAATCGGCCACCCGAAACCAGAGGTAGTTCAGGAGCTGGGGATCCCGACCCCAAACTTGTCGCAACAGCCAAAAGCTATGAGCAAGGGCCGCAAAGGTCAGCAGGATATTGAGGTAGGCTGCCGGACGTGGGCCACTGCGCTTGATCCAGCCAGCGGCCCAAGGAAGAGCCAGCGCTGTCCCTACCCAGCCATAAAAGGGGAGACACCAGGCGCTCTCTGGCCCAATTGCCCAGTCTTCAAAACCCGCCATCTGCTGCTTGCAACAAGTAGTTAAGCATTTTTTAATGAACAGCTACAGTCCAATATACTAGGAGTTTTCCAGCGGCAGCGTCTCTCCCCACTTGGACACAGCTTCTGCCTCTGCCTAGGCAAGCAGGCGGCGCCCTTAGATTCTTTGAGCTCCCGGTTCTTTTGGACAGAAAATGGCGGCGCTCCGAATACCTTGCCCAGACCCCGGCTGGGGCTATCGCGGATTGGCGCCAGGGGGAGTGAGACCCCTCACCGATTGATTCTCCTCTTTAGGCTGGGCAGCCCTCCTGACCACAGCCAGGACTATCGCCTGCAAGCCGAGGTGTGGCACGAGGTGGAAGCTTGGGGATCCCCCTGGTGGCTGCAGTTGGATCCCCGCCATCTCACGGTGTTTTGAATCGAAATCCAACGGCCATCAGGTGGGTTCATCACAAGCGGTAGCCGCGGGGAGTGATCAGCCGGCTGCCGTAGCGAAAGGTCTGCGAGCTGCCGATCAAGACCAGGGTAAACATGTCCACCTGCTCAGGATCCAACTCCCCTAGCGTGGTGAGGTGGATGGCCTCGCCGGGACGGTAGAGGTTGCGGGCCACCGCCACCGGGGTGTGGGTGGGGCGGGCCCGGCGAAAGATCTGCAGCGCCTTGAGGAAGGGATCCAACCGCTGCCGCGAGCGGGGGTTATACAGGGCCACCACAAAGTCGGCCTGGGCAGCCGCCTGCAGGCGTTGCTCGATGGCCGGCCAGGGGGTGAGGCGATCCGAGAGGGAAATAGCGCAAAAATCCTGCATGAGAGGGGCTCCTAGGCGAGCGGCAGCAGCTTGAAGGGCGGAGATCCCCGGCAGCACCTCCAGGGAGGGGCGGATCCCATCCCAGCCGCTGCGGGCCAAGTACTCCAGCACCAGGCCGGCCATGCCGTAGATCCCCGCATCCCCCGAAGAGATCACCGCCACCTGCAGCCCCTGCTGGGCCAGGGCGATGGCGCGCTGCGCCCGCTGCACCTCCTGGGTGATGGGAAAGGCTTCGCAAATCTGGCCGGGGTGCAGGAGGGGCGCCACCAAGTCCAGGTAAAGCTGGTAGCCAATCACCACCTCGGCTTGGGCCAGGGCCAGGCGGGCGGCCAAGGTCAATTGGGCGGGATCCCCAGGGCCGATGCCAATTAGCCACAGGTGCCCGGCGCGAGGGGAATACTCGCGGGCGGCGCGGGCAATGGCCAGGGTACAAGCTCCCTCGCTTTCTGAGGTGAAGATCTGCTTGGGGCAGACAAGGGTGGCTCTCCCCTGGGCTGGATTGTCCTCTCCCGACCAGCGCTGGGCCGCCAAAAGAGCAGCCGCCTCCGCCACCGAAGGGGTGCCCACCGCCTGCCGCACCGCCTCTGAAGGGTGGGGAACCGGGATCCCTGCCAGGGCCGCGGCGGAGAAAAACTGGATGGGCCAGCCATGGGCCTGGGCCAGCTCCAAGAGCCCCGCCTCATCCCGTTTCAGCTCCAGAGTGGCCAAGCCGGCAACGGCCTCGAGGGCCAGCCCCTGGTTTTGCAACAGGCGCCGCAGGGATCCCTCCAGCCAGGCGCGGCTGGTGCCCCGCTCGCAGCCCACCCCCACCCACAGCACCCGCGGATGCCAGTGGACGGTGGGGATGTGGGGGCAAGGCGTTGTGTATTCCCCAATCCGGATCTGGGCCACTGCTTGGTCGGGAGCCGTAGTCAAAAGAGGATGATCCGCTGGCCAGGCCCGCCGCCAGAGCTGCGTGCCGCAGGTTTGCTCTACGGCCACCGGCTCTCCCCGCGTCAGGGCAGCAGCTACCCCGTTCCAATCGCCACTGCCCCGCCGCCAGCCGTAGGGATGCCCCAACACATCCACAGGCGGGATCCCCAGCCCTTCGGAGGCAGAGGTGAGGATCGGCTCGGCTCCCAAAGCAGCCGCCACCTGCCGCGCCAGCGCATCGGCCCCGCCCACATGTCCCCCGCAGAGGCTAATGGCCCAGCGGCCTGATTCATCCACCACCACCACCGCCGGATCCCGGTATTTGTCCTGCAAGAGGGGGGCAATTAGCCGCACCACCGACCCAACTGGCAAGATGAAAAGACAGCCCTGCACCTGGGGCCAAGTTTGGGCCACCGCTGCCGCCAGGGATCTGGGCGCTGTGGGATGGCTGGGATCCCCATAGGCTTGCCAGGGCCAAGGCAGCGGCTCTCCCTGTGGATTGGCTTTGCTCCAGCAGATCCACTCCTCTGGCAGCAGCGACAGCAGAGCCTGGGCCAAGCGGCGACCGCGCGGGGTGGGGGCAAACAGGGCAAGCTTCATCAGCCTAGGGATCCTATACTGGACTACAGAGCCACCCGCAAATGGACAAGCGCCAATGCCAACCCCCCTTGGACTGATGCTGCCGCTGATCCCCCTGGAGGTTTTGCTCTCCACGAAGGGGCTGATGTTTTTGCTGCTATCGGCCTACGGCGGGGCCATGTGGACGTTTCTGAGCGGCGCACCGCGGGTTTACACCATCATCGTGCCCGATCTGGAGCAGGCGCGAGGGTTTTACGAAAAGGTCTTGAGGCTGCCGGAGGCGGAGCTGCCGCTGCAGTACTACTACGGCTATGAGCAAAGCATGGTCGGCTCCAGCCTGGGATCTGCCTACTTCCCGGCGGATATTGGCCTCAGCTCCCGCCTTGATGCCAAAGCCCGCTCCACCTCGACACCTCTCGATACCGCTGGCCTCTGGTATCAGCTCTCCGACACCGTGCAACTGCACGTGATCCCCGGTACCACGGATCCCTACGGCAGTCTCTCCAGAACTCCCTTTGTACCTGCCTACGGGGCGGCAGCCGGTCGCAGCAGCGGCGTCCGCTATCGCCACACCACCTACGAACGGGAAGCCCTCAAAGCCCTCCTGAAGCGGATCAACAAGCAAGGGATCCGCAGCAGCGTCCGCTCCGAAAAGCCTTTTGTCTTCTGGGTGCGCGACCATCAAGGGCAGATCGTCGAATTTGCCGAAATAGGATGAGGGGATCCCCTAAGATTGTTGGGGAGGCAAAAAGTCGGCACCGGGGGGACGCCAACGGATGAAACAGATGCTGCTGCTGTTGCTGGGTTTGCTGTGGATTGGGGTGTGGGCTGGACAGCCGGCCATGGCTCTGTCGCGAGCCAAAGATCACCCAGCAGTTACTGTGCAATCTCAAGCCCAGCAATTTATCACCACCGAGTCGGGTCTGCAGTACTACGACCTTGTCGAAGGTACAGGGCCTTCACCTCAGCCGGGGCAAACGGTGGTGGTGAACTACGTGGGCAAGCTGCAGGATGGCACCGTCTTCGATAGCTCCTACAAGCGCAATCAACCTTTTACCTTCACCTACGGGGTAGGGCAGGTGATCCGTGGCTGGGAGGAAGGTCTGGCCACCATGCGGGTGGGTGGCAAGCGGTATTTGCGCATTCCGCCGGAGTTGGCCTATGGCAGCCGCGGCGCCGGCGGCGTGATCCCTCCCAACGCTACTCTCGATTTTGAAGTGGAGCTCCTGGCCATCCAGTAGGTTCTGGATATCCACCCCTAAGCTTGACTGGGGGTGGGGAAAGTCAAGGCAGGGAGATGGCATGGCGCTGCGGCAACTCCCTTCTACGCTACAAACCTGTCTCCGTCTGTGGGGCCCAATTTTCTCCCCAAAGCTCGCTTGCGCCGGCACTTCCGCCAAGTGCGGCAAGGGGTGGATCGCTCTCTGGTCGAGCAGAAGATAGTGGCTCATCTGGCCTCTCAGCCCCGGCTTTTGGCGGCCAAGACCATCCTGGCCTACGTGGCCTTCGGCTCCGAGGTGGACTTGGGATCCCTGTTCGCCCTTTTCCCTGAAAAGCGCTGGGGGATCCCTCGTTGCTTGCCGCAGCGGCAGTTGCGGTGGCACCGCTACCACCCAGCTGAGCTTGTTCCCAACCGCTGGGGGTTGCTGGAGCCCTCTCCCAGCAGCGAAGTCATCGATCCCGCCGAAGCCGAGTTAATCCTTGTGCCCGCCCTGGCCTGCGATCGCTGGGGGAGGCGCCTGGGCTATGGCGGCGGCTATTACGACCGCTTTTTGGCCTCGCTGCCGGATCCCGGCGTGCCCAAGTGGGGCATTGTCCCGCAGGCCTGCCTACTGGAGCAGCCTCTGCCTCAGGATCCCTGGGATCAGCGCTTGGACGGGATCCAGACCGAGGAGGGGTTTTACCGGGCGGGGGATCCCCTAGACTAGGGGAGATGGGCCTTGGAGAAAAAACATGAGCCAAGTTTGGAAGAAGGGGCTTCGCTCCCTCTGCTGGAGCCTGGGTTGTGCAGCTTTGGCGGCGCTCTTGCTGGGTTTTGGAGCCATCCCCCTGCAACTGAAGGATTTGCACCTCACCCCCTGCCCGGATACCCCCGAATACACCAACCTGGTTACCAGCAACGGCAACCCCATACCGGCCAGGTGCCTATTCATTGAAGGCACGGTGGTCAACCGCTCCAGAAATACTGTGCTGAATGCGGATGTCTTCGGTCGCCTTTACGATGCCAACGGCAATGAGGTTCTGCCGGAGCGCACCCGCCTGGGAGCCATCGAGGAGGTTCCCCCCGGCGAAAGCCCCTTCTCCATTCGCATCTCCGTGCCCGTGACCAGCCCGCTGCCTCTGACTATGGAGCAGTTCAAAGCCAGCGGCTTCAGCGGCACCGTGCGCCGTTAAAGCTGGCGGGTGAAGTCCACCTGGGCCGGGCGCCCCGGCAAATGGAGCTGGGCAACCACCGGCGGGGTTTGGGCGATCAGCCGTCCCCGACGGAAAACGTACAGGCAAGCCGGTTGCAGGCGAATGGCTTCGACAGCATCGGCAGCCTGGAGCACCACCAAGTCGGCATAGCAGCCGGGTTCTAGTCCGTAGCCTTCTAACCCCAGAATGCGGGCCGGGTTTTCCGTAACCGCCAAGAAACACTGCCGCATCTGCTCATAGCCTGTCAGTTGGGCAGCGTGGATCCCCATGTGGGCCACCTCCAGCATGTTGCCGCTGCCCAGGGGATACCAGGGATCCATCACGCAGTCCTGGCCAAAAGCTACGGTCAGCCCGGCGGCCATCAGCTCCGGCACCCGCGTCAGCCCCCGCCGCTTGGGATAGGTATCGTGGCGGCCCTGCAGCACCAGGTTCACCAGCGGGTTGGCGATCACCCCCAGCTCTGCTTCGGCCATCAGGGGAATGAGTTTGCTCACGTAGGCGTTGTCCATTGAGTGCATCGAGGTGAGGTGGGAGGCGGCCACCCGCCCCTGCAAGCCCAGCCGCTGCGTCTCGTAGGCCAGGGTCTCCACGTGGCGCGAAAGCGGATCGTCTGTCTCGTCGCAGTGCAGATCCACCCGCAGACCCCGCGCCGCCGCGATCTCGCACAAGGCCCGCACCGCAGCTGCCCCTTCGGCCATCGTCCGCTCAAAGTGGGGGATCCCGCCCACCACCTCCACCCCTAGATCCAAGGCCTTCTCCAAAAGCTGCACCGCCCCCGGCGAGCGGTAGTAGCCATCTTGGGGAAAGGCCACCAGTTGCAAATCCAGGTAGGGGGACACTTTTTGCTTGACCTCCAGCAAGGCCCGCACCGCCAACAGGTTGGGATCGCACACATCCACATGGGCGCGGATGGCCAGGATCCCGCGCGCCACCGCCCAATCGCAATAGGTCAAGGCCCGCTCCATCACTGCCTCCGGCGTCAGCAGCGGCTTCAACTCCCCCCAAAGGGCGATCCCTTCCAGCAAGGTGCCCGATTGGTTGACGCGCGGGATCCCATAGGTGAGGGTGGCATCCAGGTGAAAGTGGGCATCCACAAAGGGGGGCGACACCAAGCGGCCGCTCACATCAATTTCCTGCCAGGCAGTGGCCTGCAGATTCACCTCCAGGGCAACGATGCGCTCCCCCTCAATGCCGATATCGACCCCCTTGCGGCCATCCGGCAAATTGGCCCGGCGCAAGATTACATCCATCCACCTCTTCCAAACTCGGCTTGACCCTTTTCTCGCCAGCGGTAGCTGCCTCAATGGCAAGCTCGAGACAGGGATCCCCGCAAGTTCCTGCTGGCCACTAGCGTATATGGTAGGTAAAGCCTGTTTTCGGGTATTTCCCCGTCCCTATGCCCAGGGTTAGCACCGCTTGCCAGCAGACCGACCCCCGTTTCAGCCTTGCCCAGGCCAAGGGGCTAAAGCCCTACCAGCGAAAGCAACTGCAACGGCTTTACCAACTGCGCCTGCCCCCCAATCGCTTGGTGACGGTGGAGTTTGCCCAACGGCTGGGATCCCTGACCCAGGAGCTGGAGGGCCAGCCCATTAGCGTTTACCTCAACCGGCGCGGCCAAGTCATCCGGGTGGGGCTGGGATCCCCTTTTGAGACCCAGATCCCGGCCTGGGAATTGCCCCGCCAAGGGGCGGAGCGCCTATCCGGGATCCGCTGCATCACCACCCAGGTGGGCGAGGGCGGCCCCAGCCAAAAGGCGCTGACGGCCATGGCCCTGCAGCGGCTGGACGCCCTCATTCTCCTGTCGGTATCTCCCTCAGGAGGACGGCTGCGCCGCGGCGGAGGGGCCACGGGCTTTGTCAACTACGCTTATCTGGCCCACCTAGTGCCCCAGGGAGAGAGCCGCTGGCAGGTCTCCGAGCCTCTGCCGCTGGCGACCCTGGCAGAGCAGGATCTGCAGGAGCTGGTGGCGGAGTTGGAAGATAGTTTTCGTCGCCAATTCACTGCCCGCCAGGTGGATCCCCAGCAGGAGCGGGCCATCCTCGTGGGACTGCAGGAGCCGGGACAGAGCAGCGAAGACCTCATAGACAGGCTGGCCGAGCTGGGCCGCCTGGTGGAGAGCGCCGGCGGCCAGGTGCTGCAAACCCTTTGGCAGCGGCGGGAGAGTCCCAATTCGGCCACGGCGATCGGCTCCGGTAAGGTGCAGGAGCTGGCCCTGCTGGTGCAGGATCTGGGCGCCAACCTGGTGGTGTTCGACCGCGAGCTCACCCCCAGCCAGGTGCGCACCCTGGAACAGGCAGTAGGGGTGCGGGTGGTGGATCGCAGCGAGGTGATCCTGGATATCTTTGCCCAGCGGGCCAGAACCCGGGCCGGGAAATTGCAGGTGGAGCTGGCGCAACTGCAATATCTGCTGCCGCGCCTGGCCGGCCGAGGGCGCACCATGTCGCGGTTGGGGGGTGGGATCGGCACCCGCGGCCCCGGGGAAACCCAACTGGAAATGGAGCGGCGGGCCATTCAGCGGCGCATCGCCAAGCTGCGGCAAGAAGTGGAAGAGCTGCGCCGCCACCGGCAACGGCTGCGCCAGCGACGGGAGGGATCCCAAATTCCCGTGGTGGCCCTGGTGGGCTACACCAACGCCGGCAAGTCCACCCTTCTCAACGCCCTCACCCAGGCCCAGGTCTATGTGGCCGATCAACTCTTTGCCACCTTGGATCCCACCACGCGGCGGCTGGAGCTGCCCGGCCAGCAGGCAGTGCTGTTGACTGACACGGTGGGATTCTTAACCGAGCTGCCTGAGCAATTGGTAGAGGCCTTCCAGGCCACGCTGGAGGAGGTGACGGAGGCGGATGCCCTGCTGCACGTGGTGGATCTCTCCCACCCCAACTGGGAAGGGCACATCGAGGCGGTGGAAAAATTGCTGGACGAGATGCCCCTGGCCACCGGCCCGCGACAACTGGTGTTTAACAAAATTGACCGCCTCGATCCCGAATGGGTCGAGGACGTGCGCCTGCTCTACCCCAAGGCCCTGTTTGTGTCCGCCGCCAACGGCCAAAACTTGGATCAACTGCGCCACACCCTGGCCCAGTTTGCCGCAGCTTTTGCTCCCAGACCCTGCGGGGGTCGGCAGTTTGGGGATCCCTGAAGCATTTCATCAGAAAATCAAAACTTGGCGGCTCCTCAACATTTAGTTACATCACGGTTACGATGAGTGCAGAGGGCAGTTAGGTAAAGTTGCCATTTGGCAGAGGGGGAAAACATGGCCGTTACGGCAGTTGCACCGCGTTCAGGCCATCTTACGCTGCAGACGCTGCTCATTGGAGCCGATACCCTTGCCATCCGCTCCCAGGACTGGGATCGGGATCGGTTTGATATCGAGTTCGCCCTGGAAAACGGCACCACCTACAACTCCTTTTTAATTCGCGGGGAGAAGGTGGCCCTCATCGACACCTCCCACGAGAAGTTTCGCCAGTTGTACCTGGATCTGCTGCGAGGCCTCCTGGATCCCGCCACCCTCGACTACCTGGTGGTCAGCCACACCGAGCCGGATCACAGCGGCCTAGTCGGGGATCTGCTGGAGCTGGCGCCCCAAATGACGGTAGTGGCCTCCAAAGTGGCCGTGCAATTTTTGGAAAACCTGGTGCATCGCCCCTTCCGGCACCTGGTGGTCAAGCAGGGGGATCGCCTGGATCTGGGCAAGGGACATGTTCTGGAGTTCATCTCTGCTCCCAACCTGCACTGGCCCGACACCATCCTCACCTACGACCACGGCACGCAGATCCTCTACACCTGCGACGTCTTTGGGATGCACTACTGCGATGACTTTGCCTGGGACGAGCATCCCCACCTGCTACAGGCCGACTTCAAGCTCTACTACGACTGCCTCATGGGGCCCAACGCCCGCTCGGTACTCTCGGCCCTGAAGCGCATGGAGTCCCTGCCCCCCATCGCCGCCATTGCTACCGGCCACGGCCCCCTGCTGCGCCACCACCTGTCTGATTGGGTGGAGCACTACCGCACTTGGAGCCTGGAGCAGGCCAAAGCCGAACGAATGGTGGCGGTGTTCTACCTATCGGGCTATGGCCAGGCGGAAGCATTGGCCCAAGCCATTGCCCGCGGCATCCAAAAAACCGGCGTTGCCGTAGAGCTGGCGGATCTGCGGCTGCTGGATGCCCACGAGGTGCGCGAGCTGATGAGCTTGGCCGCTGGTGTGGTGATAGGCATGCCGCCCCAAGCGGGGCCTGATGCGGCCTCCACCCAGGTGCTGCTGAAAACCCTCCTGGCTGCTGCCCACAGCAAACAAGGCTTTGGCCTGTTCGAGTCGGGGGGAGCAGATGACGAGTCGGTCTACCTCTGCCGCAACACGCTGCAGGAGATGGGCGCCAAAGAAGTGTTCCCTCCTATTCTCCTCAAGCAACCCCTAGACGAAACCCTGCTGCAATTGGCGGAGGAAGCCGGCACCGACCTGGGGCAGTGGCTAACGCGGGATCGCACCATTCAGCAGATGAAAGCCCTGGATGCCGACTTGGATCGCGCCCTAGGCCGCATCAGCAATGGCCTTTACATCCTCACCGCCCGCAAAGGGCAGGCCACCAGCGCCATGCTCGCCTCCTGGGTGGCCCAGGCCAGCAGCGATCCGCCGGGGATCAGCGTTGCCGTGGCCAAAGACCGGGCCATCGAGTCCTTCCTGCAGGTGGGCGATACCTTTGTCCTCAACGTGTTGCAGGAAGGCCATCACCAGTCCCTAATGCGCCACTTCCTGAAGCGCTTCCCGCCGGGAGCCGACCGCTTTGCCGGCATCAAGACCTACCCCGCCGCCAACGGATCCCCCATCTTGGCCGATGCCTTGGCCTACCTGGAGTGCCGCGTGGCCAGCCGCCTAGAAACCAGCGACCACTGGGTGGTCTACAGCACCCTAGAAGCCGGGCGGGTCTCCAACCTGGAGGGCCTCACCGCCGTCCACCACCGCAAGGTGGGGAATCATTACTGATCCCTCACCCCCAGGGAGAGGAGAGGTTCAGCAGGGCTTGAAATAGCCGTCCTGCTAACGCGAAAACCTCCCCGCCTATTTCAATAGGACAGTTGGTAGACCAGCCCGTTGACATGGAGGAAAAAAGGGCTACCCTCTCCCAGAGGGATCCCGGCTGGCCGCAGTGGAAAAGGCAGCCCCTCTGGGCTCTGTTCCGCTTTCTGAGCGAGGCGGTAGAAGACCTCCCCAAACCCAGAAGAGGGAATCTCCGCGGCAGCATGCTGCTGTTGCCAGCGCTGGTAGGGGCTGAGTCGAGCTTCCCTCTGGTCGATGTTCGACGGCACAGGGAGAGAGGGCGATATAGCCGGCTGTCCGGCGGGCAAAAGAGCCGCTACCTCCGCTTGGGCCCATCCTCCCCTGGCCAAGGCCATAGCCAAAAGCCAGCCGCTTCCCCAAACCCAAATGAACTGCTGCATGACCGGATCCCTCGCTCTGCCTCGACTAGCCGCTTCTCGGGCTTTTTTGTCCGGCACTGAGAAGATAGCTCCCATCTTCTCGAAGCCAGACCGAGGGAAGCATGACGGAGATCCTGCCAAGCCTGTGATCTGGATCAGAACCATTTAGATCATCAGATCAACGGAGCTCCCCTCTATCCGCTAACTGATTTGCCAGTAGGGCTTGGGCTGCTGGCTCCCACATAGGCCTGCCAAGCCAAATCCAGCAGGCCATCCAAGACCGCCGCCGCCACTGCAGGGCCGCCCTTCCGTCCCTCAGTGCGGATGTGGGGCACCATGGAATCGGCCAGCTCCTGCTTGGCTTTCACCACATCCACAAACCCAGCCGGCGTCGCGATGACCAGGGCAGGGGATACCTCTTTCTCGGCGATCAACTGCACCAGGGTGGAAAGAGCCGTCTGGGATTGGCCAATGACAAAGATTGCCTCAGGGTAGCGCTGAGCTAGGGTTTGCAGGCCCCAGGCAGAGCGGGTCTTGTCCCTCTGGGGGCGGGTGACAGCTTCGCTGCCGCAGTAGATGGGGTTGGAGAAGGTGTTCTGCACGGCCCGCGCGATGCCTACCTGCACCATCGGCTCGTCCACCACAATGGTGGTGCGCGCCGCCAAAGCCGCCGCCCCAGCCTGCAGGGCTTCGTTGCCAAAACGGATGAGGTGGAGATACTCGAAATCTGCAGTAGCGTAAATAACTCGACGAACCACCTCATACTCGGCGGGGGAAAGCTCGTGCTTGCCCACCTCCTGGTCGATGATCATCAGGCTTTCCGCATCGGTAACATGCCACTCCATCGCCTCTAAACCTCGCCTGCCAGCCACCCTCAATGGCAGCATTCTAGCTGTAGAGGCCCCACTTGGCGGCAAAACCCGAAGCTAGCCCGGCGGCCAGCCCATCGCCCGACCGCCCAGAACGTGGATGTGCAGGTGAAAGACGGTTTGACCCCCGTCTTCTCCTTGGTTGATGACCAAGCGATAACCTCTGCTTAGGCCAGCTTCAACAGCCACCCGCTGAGCCGTCAGCAGCAGGTGCCCTAGCAACGCTTCGTGTTCGGGCTTGGCCTGGGCAATGCCGGGGATAGGCTCCTTGGGCACCACCAAGATGTGGACAGGAGCCTGGGGAGCAATGTCTTTGAAGGCGATGGCTCGCTCGTCTTCGTAGACAATCTGGGCCGGGATCTCCCTGCGGATGATCTTGCTGAAAACGGTGTCGCTCATGGGTAGTTACGAAACAATCCTGCCCTTAGCCTACCCGGTTTAGGGATCTCATTGGTTGAGCAGCCACTCAAACTCCTGCTGTAGGGATTGAATGGGCCCCACCCGCGAGATCAGCAGGACATCTTCTCCGGCATCCTGAAAGCGAGACCGCCACAAACTGACCAAGTCGGGATTGTTGCACCAGAAGCGAATAACCGCTTCGATTAGCTGATCCAAATCCCAGCCCCGCCGCGCCGGCACCTCCTCCAAGGATCCCAGCAGCGCATCCAGGGTGCAAGGGCGGGTGCCCAGGTACTCTACCCGACAAGGCCGCTTTGCCAGCTCCTGCTGCTGCCAGAAAAAATCGAGGGCAGGGGCAATGCCGATGATTTCAAAAGTATAAACCATTGGATCTGGTCCTAGTTTTCTTGCCAAAATAGAGACCTTGCAAAAAGAGGTTCAGAAACTCCTCGACCGATTCAAGTTGGGATCCCTTCCCAACCCTCTTCGGCCTGAACCTGAAGGTTAGTGGATGGTAGGCACTGATTATACTCAACTTGAGCCAATTGCCAAGGTAAAGAGCAGGTGGACACAGCTCTTTTGCCGCTGGCCACTACCTGGGAATCGGCTGCTGCGGCAAACAATCTTGTGCAGATAAGGCCGAAAACTGCTAGCAAACCAAAGCAAGGACTGCCAGCACTCCTCGAGATTTTTTGTGAGTTGACTCTGCCGACAAAACAGTTGACGCCCGCCTTTCCTGGAGGCGCCAGAGAGACGGTGGAAACAACGGCTTGGTGAAAGTCTCCGGCCTAGGCCCTTTCTTCTATCCAGGTCGGTATTGGGTTTTGCAGGTTTTGCGCGGCAGGAGAGCTGGGAGCGGGGAGATGAAACTCCAGGCGCGGCTGGCCTACCCCGTAGGTGAGGGTGTAGCTCCAGCTCAGGCAGCGCAACCACAGGCGGGGGTAGCGGGACTCCAGCCAGGGCTGCAGGCGCCGCACCAGCTTGGGAAACCAACTTCCCAGGAGGGCCGAGAGCAAAGCCAGTCCGGTGTAGCTGAAGTAGGTAGGTAGCCACTGGGCAAAGCCTTCCGCTCCTACTGCCTCCCAGATCCACAGCAGCAGCCGCGGGTTCTGCAGAGCCGCTTTGATAGCCATGCGGTTAAAGGCCAGCCAGCCAGCCCGGTCTTTGATGAAGTCGTCCACCACCTCAGGCGGCTCGGTGGCGAGAATACCGAAAAAGCTGTTGAGGATGGCGTTGATGCGCTCGGGCGGCAACACCTTGCCGGTGGGCACCATCATCCCCCGCGAAAACAGCCAAGTGACGGCGGAGTTGCCCTGGTAGGCGCGGATCTGGGCTAGGTCGGCGGCTTTGAGGAGATTATGGCGCAAGGCTGTGTCCAGCAAATCGCACAGGCGAGGGCAGTTGCGCACCAGGGATCCAAACCCCGTAAAGCTCAGGGGCGATTGCAGAGCTGCCGCATCCCCAATTAAAAGGAGGCGGTCGAAGGGCTCTTGGGGAGCTGGCTGCTGGCCAAAGCGTCCGGGGATGTAGCCAAAGGTGGCTTTTTTCCACTGCAGGCGCTCCGGGTCGCAGCGGCGGTATTCCGGCAGGATGGTGAAAAAGTCTTCGTACAGCTCCAAGAGGGAGCCCGGGTTTTCCGGATGCACCTGGTGGTAGTGGAACAGGTAGAAGGTGAGATCCTCCCCCGGCCCAGGGAACAGTTCCCAGATGAGCTGCCGACCGCGGCTGATGTCGCCGTGGCTGGCCAGGATGTCGCCAAATTGGGGATCCCAAACTCCTGGCTCAAACCCCCCTGCAATGGTGGCCCCTACCGTGGGGCAAACGCTGTCGAAGGCGCGGCGGCCGTAGAGCTGCTGGGCAATGGGGGAGGCCGTCCCCATGGCATCCACCAACAGGCGGGATCCCAGAGAGAACTCTTCTTGAGTGGTTAGGTCCTTAACCACCACCGTGACGCCTTGCTCCTCGATGTAGGCCCGCTGAAACTCGCTGCGCTCGTAGATGGCACCACCCCTGGATCTCAAGATTTGACCACAGAGCTGCAGGAGCTTTTCGGCATCAATGGCCAGGTTGAGCACCGTCGGCGTGTGCAGGACGGGGGCGCGCACGGGGCTGTTGCCATCAAAAAACTTGTTAAAACCATCCGTGTATTCCCTGAGGATGAGGCTCTCCATCTCCTCAGGGCTGAGGAGGCCAAACTCCACCAGCGTCTGCAGCTCCCGCCGCGAGATGTTCCACTCCCGGTTCATGCGGCCAAAGGGCAGCCGTTCCACCAGGGCCACGCGGTAACCTAAGCGGGCCATGGCCGCGCCGTAGATAGCCCCCAACGCCCCGCCCACGATCACCAAGTCCCACTCTTGGGGGGCGGGCTCTGGGGCAGGCTGGCGAAATAGCACGGGGGGCCGGCAAGCGTGAGGGGATTGGACTTCTTCCCGCCAGCGTTTCTCCCACCAGTAAACCCGCTGCAGGTCAAACTCCCCGTTGGGGATGCGGCGGAAATACTTCACCGTCTGCGGGTAAAAGGGCTCCAGTTGCTCAAAGATGGATCCCTGGCTGAGATCGACATCTGGCAACTGCGGGTAGCGGTGGGGAAATTGGCTTTGGATAGCCCTTTCCACTTCCTTTAGCCAGCGGCCCTGCTGGGGGAAAGGCCGCTCTGACCACTGAAAGATCTTGAGATAGGTGGTGTTCAGCCCCGACCAGAGGAAAACGGCCAGCTGCGCTCCGGATCCCTCTAGGCGTAGCCCAGTGGGGGTGAGTACCTTTTGGCTGCTCGCAGGCAGAGGCAGGTGCTCCTGCAGCCAGCTCAGCACTTGAGCGGTATCTGGGCAAGGGATCTCGCGGTAGTACAGGAGCTTGAGCACAGCGCCAAGACACAAAAAAAGCCGATCTTTACCCATTGTGACACGAGGGGATGCCGGAGGTGGGGTTATCTCGACCATCCATTCCCAGAGACGAAGGGGAAGAGGCGAACTAATGCCTCAGTGACGGGATCCGACTCCAAGGCCCAAACCCGAGCCTAGGGGGCTTCCCACTCGCTCCCCTCAAGCAGGAAAAATCGGGGATCCCCTCTAGGAAGCTGCAAAACACTGCTTCATCTCCTGCAGCACCTGAGCATCCTGGGAGGCGGTTCTAGCGCCTGCCTGGGCGGCCCAGCACTTAAGGCTTTCGATCTGGTCGCGGGCAATGGAGGCCAGGGGCACAGTTTCGCGGATGGCCTGCAGGATGTCTTCCTGGGTAAAGTCTCGCCGAGCGCCGCTGCCGCTGCCTCCAAAGGCGTTGTACATAGCGTCAACGATAGCCTGCTCGATCTCGGCGCCACTGAAGTTTTGGGCGGCTGCTGCCAGCTCATCTAGGTCAAACTCCCGCAGCCGGCTGGGGCGCAGCCGCTGGAGGTGCACTCGGAAGATCTCCTTGCGCTCGGCCTGGGTGGGCAGGTTGAGAAAGAAAATCTCGTCAAAGCGGCCCTTGCGCAGCAGCTCCGGCGGCAAGAGGGGCACGTTGTTGGCGGTGGCCACGATGAAAACGGGGCTGGTCTTCTCCTGCATCCAGGTAATCAGGCTGCCAAACACCCGACGGCTGGTGCCCGAGTCCCCGTTGGCGCTGCTGGTGATGTTGCCAAAAGCTTTGTCGATTTCGTCAATCCAGAGCACACAGGGGGCCATGGCCTCCGCCAGTTGGATCATCTGGCGCACGCGGCTTTCCGATTCGCCAACAATGCCGGCAAACAGCCGCCCAACGTCCAGCCGCAACAGCGGCAGCCGCCACTCGTTGGCGATGGTTTTGGCGGAGAGGGACTTGCCGGTACCCTGGATCCCCACCAGCAGCACGCCCTTGGGATTGGGCAGGCCGTAGCGCCGCGCCTCTTCGGTAAAGGCTTCCTGGCGCACCCGCACCCAAGCTTTGAGGTTGTCCAGCCCGCCCACGCTTTTCAGGGTCTCGCGGGCGGTGAAAAACTCCAGGATGCCGGTCTGGCGGATGGCCTGCTTTTTCTCCTCCAACACCAGGTCGATGTCGGCCTCGTTCACCTCCTGCTTGGCGGCCAGGGCGCGAGCCAAGACGCGGCGGATGCGCTCCCGGCTCAGCCCCTGACAGGCTTTGACCAGTTGCTCGCGGGCCAGGGGGGTGAGCTTGAGTTTTTCCGGGGCCACATAGAGCTGGATGAGGCGGCTGATCTCTTCGCTGTTGGGCAGGGGAATGTCGACGACGGTGATCTCCTCGGCCAGGTCGCTGGGCACTTCTAGAATGTGGCTGAGCAGGATCAGCGTCTTGCGGGTGCGCTTGAGCTCGCGGCTGAGGTTTTTCAGCTCCCGCAGGATAGGGGCGTTTTTGTCGCTGCTGGCGTTGCGCAGCACAAAGTGCAGATCCCGCAACACAAACAGGGTGTCTTCCTGAGGAGCCGAGCGCCACACCCGCCCCAGGGCGGCCATGATGGAGCCGCGATCTTCGCCGCTATCTTGCCAGCCCCGCACCACGTCCCAAAACAGCAGCCGCCGCGGCGGATCGGTTCTCTTGGCTACTTGCACGAGCACAGCATCCGCTGGCTCCTCTTCTGGAGAAACCAAGTAGATCAGGGGGTAGCGAGCCCGGATCATCAGATCCAGCTCCCGCACCAGTTCCCCTTGCACTTCGGTGGCGATCCCGCTCAGGATGGGATCCCCGCCGCTTTGCCGAGTGGGGTCAGTGAGATCTTTTACGGCTTCTGCCATCGGGAGTTAGGAGGGTTTTGAGAAGATTCTGTGTCTAACTTCAGGATAGAGCAGGGATCCGTTGCAGTTCGGCCAGCATGGCACGGGCGGTCTGGGTGGGATCCGCCGCCTCCATGAGAGCCCGCACCACGGCTACGCGGCTGGCGCCTGCCTGGCGCACCTCGGCCAGGTTGTGGAGGTCGATGCCGCCGATGGCAAACCAGGGCAAGTGGGCCTTCTCAGCGGCCAGGCGCACGTACTCCAGGCCGGCGGGGGGTTTTTCCGCTTTGGTGGGGGTGGCATAGACGGGGCCGACACCGATATAGTCCACGCCGCTATTGAGGGCTTGGGCCAGCTCTTCGGCATTGGTGGTCGACAGGCCAATCAGGCGCTGGGATCCCAGCAGGTGCCGCGCCTGGGCAACCGGCAGATCCGTCTGGCCCAGGTGCACCCCATCCGCTTGGCTGACCAAGGCCAAGTCCACCCGGTCGTTGACGATCATCAACGCCTGGTAGCGGTCGCACACTTGCCGCAACTGTTTGAGATCCCAGAGCATCTCCCTATCGGTGAGGTTCTTGCGGCGGTACTGCACCAGCGTCACCCCTCCCCGCAGCGCCTTTTCCACCACCTCCAGCCAGTGGGGCACCGGGCTGGTGACCAGGTAGAGATGGGCCGCCAACAGCTGTTGGCGCAGGGATCCCCCCAGCAGCTCGCTTTCTAGAACATAGAGCCGATAACGCATGTCTTTGGCCAGCTTGGCCAGGCCGGGTGCTACCCAATGACTGGACTCGGCCAACTTGCCGTATTCTTCCAAGACCCGCAGCGCTTCTTGCACACGGCTGCAATTGGCCTGCAGCAGGTGGCCGAGATCCCGCCGTTGCTCCTCTTGCGGATGGGAGATCTGGGTGCCCGGATCGGCAGGGGTGTCGCGGGCCAACCGCAGCGGGTCGCTGTGCCAGCGGGCCAGGGCTTGGCGCATGGCCTTGCATTCGCTGGCCAGCTCGCCGTTTTCTAGGCCAAAGCGAAACCACTCCTCTAGCACCCGTAATCCCTCACGAGCTCGGTCGAGGTTGGCATCCAGGATACGGGCGACGGCCTGCGGTTTCATGTCCCCTGCGCGTGGGAGTTTTAATCTTTTTTTACTGTAAGTTGAAACGGTTTCTCTGGCACCTGTCCTAGCCTTTGTCCGAAAAGGAGGCAGGCTGTTGCCAAAGGGCGTTGAGGAAAGCTTGCTGTGGCGTGTGTCCCCAGGCAAACTCACGGGGGCCGATCCCTTCCGGCAGGTAGGCCCAAGCATAGCACTCGCAGGCAGGAAAGTAGCGGATCTCCCACCAGGGCTGGCCGGCGGCCACATCCTTCACCGCCCGCCAAAAATACCCCCGCTGACGGGTAAGACGGGTCTCGACGAAGTAAGGGCCTTCCAGGCGCAAAGCTTCCACCGCTGCAATAAACTCGGCTCGTTGTCGCTCATTTCGAATCATTACCCTGGCTTCCCCTCGCAGGTTGGCTCTATTTTAAGAAGAGATTTTTGGTAAGCTACAGGGTTCTGCTCGTTTAGCTCGAATGGAGGCGGCAACACCCCAGAGTTGAACTCCCATCCTCTACCCAATGAATCCACAGAATTTGTCGCGGGTGCTGTGCCTGAGCAATGGCCACGGGGAAGATGAGGTGGGCAGTCGCATCGCCCTGGCCCTGACCGGCCTGGGGATCTCGGTGCAAGCCCTGCCGATTGTGGGGGAAGGCACCGCCTATTGCCGCCGCGGCATCCCGCTGCTGCCCCTGACCCAGGTGATGCCTTCAGGGGGATTTATCTATCAAGATTGGCGGCAGTTGTGGCGGGATCTGCGCGCTGGCTTGCTGGGCCTGACGGGGCGGCAACTGGCTTTGGTTCGCCGGGCGGCGGCTCAGGTCGAGCTGGTGCTGGCGGTGGGGGACATTGTGCCTTTGTTAATGGCCTGGTGGAGCGGCAGCCCCTACGTCTTCGTGGGCACAGCCAAGTCGGACTATTATTGGCGGGACGAACAAGGGCCCTACCGACGCGCTTGGCTGGGACAGCCGGTTTCCGATTACCTGCCCTGGGAGCGCTGGCTCATGGCCCGCAGGCGCTGTCGCGGCTCCTTCTTGCGAGATGAGCTGACGGCCACCGCTCTGCAAAAACGGGGCCTCCGGGCTTTCTACCTGGGCAACCCGATGATGGATGACCTGGAGCCGCGGGGAGAATTGCCTTTGGATCCCGACCGGCCCGCGGTGCTGCTGCTGCCGGGATCCCGCCCGCCGGAAGCCTACCGCAACTGGGCCTTGATGATGCAGGTGGTAGAGCAACTGCCGCCGGAAATCCAAGTTTACGCCGCCCTCAGCCCTAACCTGGAGCGGAACCCCCTTCAAGAGCGGATCCCTGCTCGACGCCGCGACCTGCTCCTGGTGTGGGGAGATTTTGGCACCTGTGCTCACCGGGCAACAGCGGTGCTGGCCATGGCGGGGACGGCCACGGAACAATGCGTGGGCCTAGGGAAGCCGGTGGTCACCCTGCCGGGGGAGGGGCCGCAATTTACCCCCCGCTTTGCCGAAGCTCAAACCCGTCTCCTGGGATCCGCAGTCCACCTCACTTCACCCCAGCAGGCCCCTGCCGTGCTCTGCCGGATTCTGAGCCGCCTGGCCAGCGATCCCGCTTACGCCGACCAACTGCGAGCCCACGGGCAGCGGCGTATGGGATCCCCTGGCGCTGCTCAGCGCATTGCCGCCCAGATTAAAGCCTGGCTCCCCAACCCCGCTGGCTAAGTCCGCCCCACCCTCTCCATCAAGTCGTCCAGCTCTGCGTAGTCCGGCAGCGCCGTGTCGATGGGCTGACCTTGGCGCAGCACCACCCGGTCGTGCTGGGGTCGGGAAAGCAGCTCGTCAAACCCCCGCCCCTTGAACAGCACCAAGTCTGCCGGCAGGCCCACCCCAATCGCCCCGGCCTCTACCAAGCCCATCATGCGGGCCGGGGTGGCAGTGATGGCCTGCGGCCAATCCCCATAGGGGGTGTCCAGGTGCAGGATGCGGGTGGACTCCCGAAACACTTCTAGGCCATCGTGATCTCCAAAGCCGTAGAAGGGATCCCGGCAGTTGTCGCTGGCGATCATCACCGGCACGCCCAAGGCTTTGAGCTCGTGCAGCAGCGTCACCCCCCGCCAGCGGGGCGTGTGGCCGGGGCGGCGGTCTTGCAAATAGAGATTGCACAGGGGCAGGCTGACCACGGCGATCCCCGCCTCCTTCACCAGGGCCATGGTCTGGTGGGCCACCTGCGGCGGCTGCACCGCCAAACTGCAGCAGTGGCCGCACACCACCTGGCCTGCAAACCCATGGCGCAGGGCTGCCGCTGCCACATGCCGCAACGTCAGGGATTCAGGGTCGTCTGTCTCATCGGTATGAAAATCCAGATCCAGCCCCCGCTCCTGGGCCAGGGCAAACACCCGCTCCAACTGCTTATCCAGCTCCGGCCCCATCGCCGCCACTCCGCCCAGGATCCCGCCCAGCTCCGCCACCTTGTCCGCCAGCTTCTCCCCTGCCGGTGTGAGAAAAACATCCAAGTAGGTCAGCGTCACCGCCTGCAGCTCTAGCCTGCCCGCCCACTCTCGGCGCAACTGGGCAAAGACTTCCCAGCTCACCTCGGCTTGAGGGCCCTCGCAAACCAGGTGGGTGCGCACCGCCTGGGATCCATGGGCGTAGCTGCAGCGCAGGCCAAAGTTGCAGCGGCGGTAGACATCCTGCCAAAGTTTTTCTCGCCTGCCGGCGTAGGCCCGCTCCATCTTGGCCCAGTCTTCCTGCTCGGCCCGGGTGGCCCCGGCAAAGGTGCCGTCGGGGTTGGGGCTGCGCGGCCACACGTGCCCTTTGTCCAGGTGGGTGTGGATATCGACAAAACAGGGCCACACCTGGCCCCGCCTTAGAGCTACACTCGGGATTCCCTGGGGCGGGATCCCTGTGGCCGCTCGGATATGGCCAATTCGCCCTTCCCTAATCTCCAGATCCAGCAGCACCAAGCCCTCTCGGTTGGGAACCGCCGCTGGCACCACATCCTTCAGCACCGAGATGGGAACTTGGGCATTCAGCAGCCAGTAGCGGGCAGCGCCAGGGATCTGCACAGTGGTACAGCAATTAGGCAAACTGGCCCACCACCTGCATGGCAAAGCTCAGCAAAATAAAGGCCAACCAGGGGGAGAAGTCCAGGCCGCCGATGGGGGGGATGAGGCCGCGGAAGAGGTTGAGATAGGGATCCGTGAGCTGGCTGAGCACCGACAGAATGGGGTTAGACCAGTTCAGTTGCGGGAACCAGCTCAGCAAAATCCGCACAATCAACAGCGCGTTGTAAATGACGATGAACTGGTAAAGGGAGCGAAACAGCAAAGACGCGGCACTGCCGTAGACCAGCCCCAGAGAGAGGCCGTCTGTCCAAGGGAGAGGGAGCAACAAAGGGCTGAGCATCATGGTTAGAAACAGCGAGGGAACAACTCTTCAACAACTTAAGCGCTGTCGGCAGAGGCAGACCTGATCCAGGAGAGCAACTCAGCCGAGAGGCGAGAACGCTGGCACTCCCCAGAGGAGAAAGCCAGTGCCGCCTCTAGTTTGGCATGGACAGGGGTCCCCTGCTTAAGGCTTTTCCTCGACAGCGCTAGAAGATATCTCCTTGACGAGCAGTTGTGCGCGGGTGGCCTGGATCGCCTCGTTCAACTCGGCAATCTTGGCTTCGAGGGTGCGGCGGGCCTGGGCAATCCGCTCTGTTTCCTGTTCCCACTCCCTCCAGTCGCCGGAGCTGGGCACAGCCGGCTCACCCGAGGCTCGGAGGCGCGGTCGTTCAGGAGGGACAGAGGTGCCGTTGAGACGGTCGGGATCCCGGCGCTGGCCTTCGGCGGATCCCTTGCTTAGTCGGGGGGCCAGCACAAAGGCGATCACCCCGCCGATGATCCCGCCCAACACAGCGCCGGCTACCACACCGGCAATGAAGTCGCCTTTCTGATCTGCCACGCTTTTGTCCAGCTCACCAAACTTAAGCTATCTTTTTCCGTTTTACCTTTCCTGTCCCACTCCCGCCAGCCAATTCGGCCAGGGCTGGGGAAGTCGCCAGGGGCTGAGCCGCTCCAGGTGGGCCTGCACCTGTTCCCTCAACTCGGCCAAAGTATGTTGCAGATCGCTGGTTGAGGGCAGGGATCCCAGTGCCGCCTGCCAGAGGTGAGTTGGAGACAAGTCGGGGCTGATCACATGCCACAGCCGCTGCAGCTCCTCAAAGTGAAGGCGGTCATCTTCCGTGAGAGAAAGCACCAACTGGCGGCGCAGTTCACGGGCCTCCTCCGACATCAGGTAGCGCAAACCCATGCGGGCGGTGGGTACCCAATCCAGCCCCCCATCGCTGCGGGCAATTTGGATCAGGTTCTCCAAGCGGTTCCAGCGGAACTTGCCATCTTTAATTAGCACTTGCAGCAGCCGCTGGCGAATGCGGGGCGATTCGTCCGTCAGCAGGCGCTTGGCCACATAGGGATAGGCCACGCCGACAATGCGAAACTGCGGATAGAGGCTGAGGGCCACCCCCTCTTGGGTAACCAAAGAGCGGATGACCAACGCAAAGTGGGAGGGCACCTGAAAGGGGTAGCGGTACATCAAATCGGAGAACTGGTCGGTGGCGGTTTTGAAGTTAAAGTTGCCCACCTCCTGGTTCAACACATCCGCCAACACCGTCTCCAAAGCAGGGATCAGCTCTTGACGGTTGACATCCGGCTGTAAAAAGCCCAAGTGAATAAAATCGTCGATCAAGGCGTCGTAGTCGCGATCCACCAGGTGAACCAGCGCGTCCACCAGGTACTCCTTCATTTCTTCGGTGAGCTGATCCATCATGCCAAAGTCGATGTAGGCCAGGCGGCCATCGGGGAGGGCAAACAGGTTGCCCGGATGGGGATCGGCGTGGAAAAAGCCGTATTCCAGCAACTGCTTCAGTCCGGCCACCACGCCGATGCGCACCAGTTGTTTCACCTCCAAGTTGGCCGCCCGAATGCGCTCCACATCGGTGAGCTTGATGCCGTCAATCCACTCCAGGGTCAACACCCGGCGGGTGCTGTAGGCCCAAAAGATGCGCGGCACATACACATCGGGATCGCCGCGAAAGTATTCGGCAAAGCGCTCGCAGTTCCGTCCCTCCTGCAGGTAGTCGATCTCCTCAAACAGCTTGCGACCAAACTCATCCACCACCGCCGTCAAGGTGTTGCCCAGGTTCAGGGGCAGCCAAGGCCCCAGCCAGGTGGAGGCCCAGCGGATGAGGTACAGATCCAGGCTCAGCCGCTCCCGCAGGTGGGGCCGTTGCACCTTCACCGCCACCCATTCGCCACTGTGCAGTTGCGCTTTGTAAACTTGGCCCAAGCTGGCGGCAGCCACCGGCTCGGGCGAGATCTGGGCGTAGATCTCGGTGATCGGCCGGCCCAACTCTGACTCAATGCGGGCAAACGCCTCCTGGGAAGGAAAGCTGGGC
>NZ_JANSHP010000065.1:7612-8335 GCF_047502605.1 Synechococcus sp. RC10A2 | reverse complement strand
TATTATACATTATTTTCAGTATAGTTGAGCTTATTATTGACTAGAGTCATGCTCTTCCTACTTAAGCACTCGGTGTTTCCAAAAGCACACTCAAACGGTATCAACGCCTCCGCGAGCGATCCGCCAAAAGCCGCAAAGGCCGATTCTTTCGTCCGATCCCTCGACGCCTTGCGCCACAAGGCTTTCCGGCCCCAAAGCCCCCTCGCCAGCACCCTTTTTGCCGACTTTTTTCCGGATCCCTCGCAAATGGGTCTTGCATTCCTTGCCCTGCTTGGGTTTAATAGGGGTGGAGTTCCCCCTTCGGGGGGATCCCTAGAAATTGGAAACTTGCAGCAATTTCAGCTTGCTTTGCATCGACCTAAAAAACTTGGTTCCCCCTTCGGGGGGATCCCTAGAAATTGGAAACCAGTACTCGTCATAATATAGATCAAAGACCTGGAAATAGAGTTCCCCCTTCGGGGGGATCCCTAGAAATTGGAAACGGAACTAGTCAATCAGCCCTTTAGTTGGGTTGACGTAGGTTCCCCCTTCGGGGGGATCCCTAGAAATTGGAAACTCCCTCCTTAAAATCTCCCTTGTTCTAGTTTTAAGGGAAGTTCCCCCTTCGGGGGGATCCCTAGAAATTGGAAACCCAAGGCTGAATACCTGAAGCGTTGGACCACGCAAGTGTTCCCCCTTCGGGGGGATCCCTAGAAATTGGAAACACCCTAGTGGTAGCCTTTG
>NZ_JANSHP010000065.1:4434-7512 GCF_047502605.1 Synechococcus sp. RC10A2 | reverse complement strand
AGAGTTAAATCAGTTGGAGTTCCCCCTTCGGGGGGATCCCTAGAAATTGGAAACACCCTAGTGGTAGCCTTTGGTGACAGAGTTAAATCAGTTGGAGTTCCCCCTTCGGGGGGATCCCTAGAAATTGGAAACAACATGTCTCTTGTGCTCACGCCGACGATCTCGGCTTTGGTTCCCCCTTCGGGGGGATCCCTAGAAATTGGAAACAACTGGTTCATTTGGGTCAACGGATCTCTTGCAGACAGTTGTTCCCCCTTCGGGGGGATCCCTAGAAATTGGAAACTGACCTCAGGATGCTCTTTAAGCTCAACTGCTAAAACACTACGTTCCCCCTTCGGGGGGATCCCTAGAAATTGGAAACCTGCCCATTGAGGTCGGCAAGCCCTGCCGCCAATATGTTGTTCCCCCTTCGGGGGGATCCCTAGAAATTGGAAACCAAAGTAAGTTCTCGTGAGGTCATTCGTAGGGTTTTGGTTCCCCCTTCGGGGGGATCCCTAGAAATTGGAAACGCTTGTTCAGCCTGTTGTCGAATTTGTTTGACAATTGTTTGGCGTTCCCCCTTCGGGGGGATCCCTAGAAATTGGAAACGAGATGCTGGCCCGCCACGCCAGGTGGGCGCGGATCCTAGGCGTTCCCCCTTCGGGGGGATCCCTAGAAATTGGAAACACTATCGTGGCATGCCGCAGCTGTAGATGTGGTAAAGGTTCCCCCTTCGGGGGGATCCCTAGAAATTGGAAACGAGAAGAGTGCATTTGTCGCCCTCCATCGACTACACCCCGTTCCCCCTTCGGGGGGATCCCTAGAAATTGGAAACGCCTCAAAGGCCGCATCATCCTGATCGCGTGGTATCGTTCCCCCTTCGGGGGGATCCCTAGAAATTGGAAACACCCAGGATTTCTCCTGGGTGTTGTTTATCCCAAACAGTTCCCCCTTCGGGGGGATCCCTAGAAATTGGAAACATCTCCGAACGACTTCCGGAGTGGATACTTCGGAAGTTTTGTGAGAGTTCCCCCTTCGGGGGGATCCCTAGAAATTGGAAACGAGCCTCCAGGCCTCCATAGCGGAGGACGGTTTGGTGTTCCCCCTTCGGGGGGATCCCTAGAAATTGGAAACAATGGCAACCAAAACAGCAGAACAACAGGCGACTCTTATAGTTCCCCCTTCGGGGGGATCCCTAGAAATTGGAAACCTTTGCTGCTTTCCAGAAGAGCTTGAGGACTTTTGGAGTTCCCCCTTCGGGGGGATCCCTAGAAATTGGAAACGTGTTGTTTCTCCTTAGTAAAGGGAGGTAAGTGCAATGAAGTTCCCCCTTCGGGGGGATCCCTAGAAATTGGAAACAGCCTATCGCTACACTGACGCCGAAGGCTGGACGACAAGTTCCCCCTTCGGGGGGATCTCTAGAAATTGGAAACGGCGTTAAGTGTAGTGGTGTAGTTCCTATCGTACAAGGTGTTCCCCCTTCGGGGGGATCCCTAGAAATTGGAAACTACAGAACAGTGTCTGCAAAGGCCTTTAAAGACACTACAGGTTCCCCCTTCGGGGGGATCCCTAGAAATTGGAAACAACCAAGTAGTCAGCTTACTCCAAGCTGAGTACAACAAAGTTCCCCCTTCGGGGGGATCCCTAGAAATTGGAAACTTCCAAGATTGTATTCCAACATCGTAACAAAGGCTTCGTTCCCCCTTCGGGGGGATCCCTAGAAATTGGAAACAAAGGCACTACTCAAGACGTGGATACGCTTGAGGAAGCCGTTCCCCCTTCGGGGGGATCCCTAGAAATTGGAAACGGTTTGGTGGATGCTCGAGAACCTCGACTGGTACGCAATGTTCCCCCTTCGGGGGGATCCCTAGAAATTGGAAACGCAGGGAAGGGCGGAGCTCTGCTGAAAGCCTTAGAACGTTCCCCCTTCGGGGGGATCCCTAGAAATTGGAAACGATCACGCTTAATCCTGCCGCAAACTTCACCGCCAGATGTTCCCCCTTCGGGGGGATCCCTAGAAATTGGAAACCAGCACCTGTAGGGATCCTACTGCTGGACAGCGCCGGTGGTTCCCCCTTCGGGGGGATCCCTAGAAATTGGAAACGAACACGTGGGAGACCTAGAGCCTCGGCCACGGATAAACGAATGTTCCCCCTTCGGGGGGATCCCTAGAAATTGGAAACGGTACATCCTCAGGCTGTTAGGTGCGGATTACATGTTGTTCCCCCTTCGGGGGGATCCCTAGAAATTGGAAACAACCCCGGTAGAACGGGGTTGCGCCAGATTTCAACTGTTCCCCCTTCGGGGGGATCCCTAGAAATTGGAAACTACGCGGCTTTTGCCGCCTTGATTTGTGCCCGCATTGCTGGTTCCCCCTTCGGGGGGATCCCTAGAAATTGGAAACCGTACCCCCGTCATCCGAGGGCTTGGACGCTACTGGGATGTTCCCCCTTCGGGGGGATCCCTAGAAATTGGAAACCAGTTTTTGTACTGCCGCCGAGTAATCTAACTCGGACGTTCCCCCTTCGGGGGGATCCCTAGAAATTGGAAACTCGGTGCTGCGCGAGCTGACCGTATGGTCAGTGAAAGACGTTCCCCCTTCGGGGGGATCCCTAGAAATTGGAAACAGCCGTGGTTCTCGACGCAGGTTTAGTGACTGCGAAGGGGGTTCCCCCTTCGGGGGGATCCCTAGAAATTGGAAACTGCCCCTGGAACACTCTGGGAGTACTATCATACTCCCGTTCCCCCTTCGGGGGGATCCCTAGAAATTGGAAACCGCGGACGCTGGGTGATCTCCTGGTAACAGCCCATAGCTAAAGTTCCCCCTTCGGGGGGATCCCTAGAAATTGGAAACGATGATCAAGCGAGGAATGCTGCCGTTGAATACTTGCTGTTCCCCCTTCGGGGGGATCCCTAGAAATTGGAAACCTTCCCTGGGACACGCGGCAGGAGTTATGGGGAGAGGGCGTGTTCCCCCTTCGGGGGGATCCCTAGAAATTGGAAACAGCAGCACCTGCAGTCGCTCCTTGGCCGCAGCCAAGATGGCTGTTCCCCCTTCGGGGGGATCCCTAGAAATTGGAAACATTCTCTAAGGGCTAT
>NZ_JANSHP010000065.1:0-4334 GCF_047502605.1 Synechococcus sp. RC10A2 | reverse complement strand
GGCCGTCGCCTGCGGTTTTGTTCCCCCTTCGGGGGGATCCCTAGAAATTGGAAACATTCTCTAAGGGCTATGGCCGTCGCCTGCGGTTTTGTTCCCCCTTCGGGGGGATCCCTAGAAATTGGAAACTATATTTCTTCGTTCATTGATTAACTCCATCGACTGCACGTTCCCCCTTCGGGGGGATCCCTAGAAATTGGAAACGGATCCTTCATCCGAGACTAGCGACAAGGGATCCGGCCAGTTCCCCCTTCGGGGGGATCCCTAGAAATTGGAAACGCGACTGGCCCGTGGTGAGCGTTAAGCTGAGGGCGCAAGTTCCCCCTTCGGGGGGATCCCTAGAAATTGGAAACAACCATAAGGCCAACTCCATGCCGTGGCCCAAAGTATCAGTTCCCCCTTCGGGGGGATCCCTAGAAATTGGAAACACTCCCAGTTGTGCAGAGCCTCCGCGTAGGCGCTGAAGTGTTCCCCCTTCGGGGGGATCCCTAGAAATTGGAAACACGAGAACGTTACCCTGGTCGCCCCTGTTTTGGATAGTTCCCCCTTCGGGGGGATCCCTAGAAATTGGAAACCGTAAAGACGTTGGCGGAGGCAACTGGTTTTGCGAAGAGTTTGTTCCCCCTTCGGGGGGATCCCTAGAAATTGGAAACGCCACTCGGGAGGCACAGGCATCTTGATGCGACGGGAGAACGTTCCCCCTTCGGGGGGATCCCTAGAAATTGGAAACTACAACAATTCTGGAACCCGCCCGATCCAGATAGCCGTTCCCCCTTCGGGGGGATCCCTAGAAATTGGAAACTTCCGGTTGCTAGACAGTTACCCTTGCCAGTCGATAACCTGTTCCCCCTTCGGGGGGATCCCTAGAAATTGGAAACCGGGGTGAACAGGCGGAAGTTGATGGTCAGTTCCTGTTCCCCCTTCGGGGGGATCCCTAGAAATTGGAAACATTGATAGGCTCGGTATACACCCTGGGGTAGTTGTTCTTTCTTATGTTCCCCCTTCGGGGGGATCCCTAGAAATTGGAAACGGGGGTCATGGTTAATATTTCAGGACGGGTTTATTCGTGGTGGTTCCCCCTTCGGGGGGATCCCTAGAAATTGGAAACACGTCCCTAAGGAATTGGCACTCCTCTGAATAAAGAAGGTTCCCCCTTCGGGGGGATCCCTAGAAATTGGAAACTGATGGTAGACCACTGCATAGTAACGTTCGGGACAGCCGGTTCCCCCTTCGGGGGGATCCCTAGAAATTGGAAACCACGGGGGGCAAGGCAATCCCTCAAAGAGCTCGTTTTCCTGTTCCCCCTTCGGGGGGATCCCTAGAAATTGGAAACCTATCTCGGAAGGCGATGTGGTGTACGTACACCCCGCCGAGTTCCCCCTTCGGGGGGATCCCTAGAAATTGGAAACACGGGCCTTAAACGGCCCAGGAACGTCCTTGGAACCCTAGGGTTCCCCCTTCGGGGGGATCCCTAGAAATTGGAAACTATTTTTAGAATGGGCAGAGTTGTGTTCACTGCCCGAATCGTTCCCCCTTCGGGGGGATCCCTAGAGATTGGAAACAAGGGAGTGGATATAATCTCCTGTTCCCCGTTCAAGGAATAAGTTCCCCCTTCGGGGGGATCCCTAGAAATTGGAAACTCCACACCCGGGTTGTACACCCGGTAGTGGACTGCGAAGTTCCCCCTTCGGGGGGATCCCTAGGAATTGGAAACTTTGGAAACTCCCCCTGCTGTGTTCCAGGGATGATCTGGATCCCCTGAAGTTATCCCTTCAGAGGGATCCCTAGAAATTGGAAACCGCTCCCGGCATTCCGAGAGCGGCAAAGGTTTTAGCAGTGTTTTCCCTTCGGGGGGATCTTGAGAAGTCAGAAAGAAAAAACTAGCCCTTGATACACAGAATGGGTCTTAGGCGCGCTACGAGTTTCGCGATCTTGGCTTGGTCGGCAGCGCGCACAACTTTATCTACGTTTTTGTAGGCCTGGGGCGCTTCTTCGGCTACCCCCCGCAAAGAAGGGCTGCGGACGATGACGCCGCGCCGCCTCAGTTGTTCGACGATCTCCTGCCCTGTCCAGGCTTTGAGAGCTTGGTTGCGACTCATCGCCCTTCCGGCGCCGTGGCAGGCCGAGGAGAGGGAAAGGGCCTCACTTTGCTCCGTGCCGACCAGAATGTAGGAGGCCGTGCCCATGGAGCCGCCGATGATGACCGGCTGACCGATAGAGCGGAAAGCCTGAGGGATCTCTGGGTGGCCAGGCCCAAAAGCGCGCGTTGCCCCCTTGCGGTGGACGAACAGGCGACGTTTTTTCCCCTCTATCACGTGCGTCTCCTCCTTACAGGTGTTGTGGGAGACGTCGTAGATAAGGTCGAGTTCAGCCTTGGGAAAAAGCTCGGCGAATACCTGGCGCACCCAGTGGGTGATGATCTGGCGGTTGGCCAAGGCGCAGTTGATAGCTGCCCGCATTGCTCCCAGGTAGCTTTGCCCCACTTTGGACTTCAAGGGCGCACACGCCAGCTCGCGGTCAGGCAGCTCTATGCCGTGCTCTTTAGCCGCCTCTTGCATCTTCTTCAAATACTCCGTGCCAATCTGGTGACCCAAGCCCCGGGAGCCGCAGTGAATAGTAATGACCACTTCCCCCTGCTTGAGGCCGAAGCTCTCGGCAGCCTTGGGATCGTAGATCTCGTCAACAACCTGGACTTCGAGGTAGTGGTTACCTGAGCCTAGAGTCCCCATCTCCCGCCGCTGGCGCTCACGCGCATAGGCGGAGACTTCGCTCGGCATTGCTCCCCGCATGCGGCCATGTTCTTCGATGCGCTCTAGATCTGTTTTCTTGCCGTAGCCTTGAGCCACAGCCCATTCTGCTCCGCCTTCCAGCATGGCTTCCATCTCTTTGTCGCTCAAGGAGATCTTGCTGCGGCTGCCAAGCCCTACCGGTACGCTCGCATACAAGGCATTGGCTAAGGGTTCTGCCGCTTCCTCCACTTCTTCGCGCGTCAGCCCCGTCCGCAAGGTTCTCACGCCGCAGGAGATGTCAAAGCCCACGCCGCCGGCGGAAATCACCCCCCCTTCTTCCGCATCGAAAGCAGCCACCCCACCGATGGGAAAACCATAGCCCCAGTGGGCATCTGGCATCACGTAGCAGGCTCCCACGATCCCTGGCAAGGTGGTCACGTTGCTGGCCTGCTCGGCCACTTTGTCGTCCATCTCCCGGATTAACTCCTCATCGGCAAAGATCAAGACTGGGGCACGCATTTTGCCTTTAGGAGGAATGCGCCAGACAGTCTCATCTACACGCTCAAGTTTCTTGATATCCATAGACTGCCTCCTTTACACATCCACCACACACTGTGCCACCCAAAGCTCACCCTCTTGGGCTACCTTGAGTTGCGTGTAAGTTGCCCCTTTAACTTCTACTGCCGGTCGGTGCTTGGCGCGGTCAACTCTTTCCCCCCACAGGCTGGCCTTGAGATGGTCTTTTGCAAGATGCACTTCAACTTTCCCAAAGAGCATTCCTCTGACTGCCATCTCGTAGATCACTGCGTTCAGGAAATCCACCAACAACAGTTCCAGATCGCCTGAATTTTCTAGCTCAATCTCTAGCCGCTCCCTGGGAGCTACTTCATCCACGCTGGTGATCACCGCAGTCAGGGCCAAAGCTGCCTGGGCAAAAGCTTCCTCCGGGGTCGCCCCATAGCCGCGGACGCCGACATCGGCCATGTGTTCGAAATGATCCCATCTTGCCCGCGCCACGGTCGTCTCCTTGTTTTGTGCAGTCCTCAGTGCAGGCCAAAGACAAATACCGCCCAGGCTAAGGCGCGGCACTGCAGCTTACCGCGGGATCCCTGCAGATTGGGAATAAAAGCAGCCATGATACTACCATTGTATTCGTCTCTTATCCTGCCGAAAGTTCCTTAGGCTGGGGGGATCCTCCCACAAGATAAAGAAAGAGTGAAAAGGCCCAATGGTTTCGCCATCAGGCCCTCCTTGTCTAGGGGAGCTTCCCAGAAGAGAGAAGCTGCTGGTGTGACGACTAACGGGTAGACCAGTTTATCGTTATAGAACAAAGCGGCACCTTGGTCACCGCTTTGAGATTTGGCGTGGTATGCCCGGCCTTCCACTACCGTTTGTACCGCCTCCCAAGGCCATTGGTTCAGGCAGTAGTGGAGAACATCCTGAGGAGTAGCCTCAGCCTGTGGAGAATCTTTGTGGCGGATGGACTCCAACGCAAAGCCGACTACCAAAAGTTTTTGCGAAACTCCTCAATCTCATCCTCGTAAGACTCATACCACACAAAAGGATAGCTTGGTAGCCCCGCACTTGAGTGCGGGGCGGAAAAGCCCG